>JAEYVN010000150.1 GCA_023431725.1 Pseudomonadota bacterium | reverse complement strand
GACGCGACGAGACGCACGCGATGAGCATCCTCGATCACCGCGCGGCTGCGAACGATCTCGACGCTGGAGCGCTCCAAATTGGCGACATACGCCGCCTCCAGCCGGTCGATCTCCCGATCCTTGTTGGCAATCAGTGTGGCCCAGTCGAAGCTGGGCTCGCCCAGCGTCCAGCCGTAACCGGCCGCGTCCTCGAACTCTTCGGAGAAGCGTGAAGCGTAGACGAGCAGCTTCTTCGGCACGCAGCCGCGGATCACGCATGTGCCGCCGACGCGATACTCCTCAGCCACCATGACCTTGGCGCCGTATCCCGCGGCAATGCGAGATGCGCGCACGCCGCCGGAGCCAGCACCGATGACGAAAAGATCGACGTCGAAATCGCTCATTGCAGGATCAGGCCTTTAGAGATTGTGCCCCTTCTTCTTCATCTCGGTGCGGAAGCGGGCGAGCACTTCCTCATTCAGCTTCACCGCCCAATCCTGCGCAGTCGACATTGTCCGATCGACAAAGCCGACCTCTTCGGTCAGCAATTTCTTGCCCAGCGGCGACTTGTAAAAGGCCAGCGTATCCTTCAATTCCTGCTCGGTGAAACGCTCGGCATAGAGCTTCACGATGTCGGCCTTCAGCGAAGCCATGCGCGGCGCATATTCCTTGCGCAGGTTGCCGGCAACTTCATTCAGGTCCTTGAACAGGTTCGGATTCATCTGCAACAGCGTCGTCTTCGACTGCTCGACGACACCCGGTACCAGAGGCTCGAACATTGTCATCGATCCTTTGACGTCGAGAATCTCGCCGGCCACCGCGATGGCATTCGCCGAAGGCTGCTGCGCCTGTGCGGCCTTCATGGGCGCAATCAGCGCCAGAGCGGCAAGACCGGCGCCAGCCAGATGGGACAGCGTTGCAACGCGCATCGAGAAAACTCCTGTTGATCGGATCATCATCTTATTCAATCACGCGAACGCCAGCCGGTCCTGCGACAATGGCGGTCCGTGCAAGCCCCAGAAACAAGCCATGCTCCACGACACCCGGGATCGCCGCGAGCCGGTCAGCGAGCGCCCTCGGATCGGGAATGCGGCCCAGCGCCGCGTCGACGATGAAGTGGCCGCCATCCGTGACGAAAGCAAGGCCGGCAGGATCGGTCCGCAGCTTCAGATTGGGTGGCAACGCCAGACCTTCCAATGCCAGCGCGATCGCGTTGCGTGTCGCCGTCAGCCCGAATGGCACGACTTCGATTGGCAATGGAAAAGCGCCAAGTGCCGGCAGTAATTTCGTCTCGTCGGCGATGACGATCATATGGTCGGATGCGGCGGCGACGATTTTCTCGCGCAGCAAGGCGCCCCCGCCGCCCTTGATGAGGGCCAAGTCAGGTCCGATCTCGTCGGCGCCATCAACGGTCAAATGCAGATGGGGGGTGTCATCGAGCGTGGTGAGCGGCACTCCGACGCGCTCAGCATCGGCCTTTGTTGTCTCGGATGTCGGGACACCAATCACATCGAGACCGCCGCGCACGCGCTCGCCCAGCAATTCCACGAAATGGCGAGCAGTCGAGCCGGTCCCAAGGCCAAGGCGCATGCCCGGTCGCACCCAATCAAGGGCACGGGCTGCAGCCTGGCGTTTCAGATCATCCGGTGTCATGGCAGGTATGGGTGTGGGGTCGCAGGATATTCGAAGCTTGTCTAGCCCCGATTGGCGCCGGAACCTAGCCCTGAGGGGAGGAAAACACGCCCTTGCCTTCCGGTCCGGCGCGCTTTAGCCCAAGTTTATGACCCGCTCCGCAATGTCAAATCCCATCATCGTGTTCGATCTGGACGGCACACTCATCGATACCGCGCCAGACCTGATCGCGACTCTGAATCTGGTCCTCGCTCTGGAGGATATCCCGCCGGTGCCGTTCGAAAGGGCCCGCGCGATGATTGGCGGCGGCGTTCGTCCATTGATCGAAGAAGCCTTGATCGCTCAGCAGCGCCATTTGGGCGAAGCTGCCATTGATGCGCTCTTTGCGAAATACATCCGGCACTATCAGGCGCATATCGCCGACCATTCGCGCCCGTATCCTGGATGTGAGAAAGCCCTTGCTGTGCTGGAGGCCGAGGGCTTCACCCTCGCCGTCTGCACCAACAAGTATGAAGCCTTGTCGATACGCTTGCTCGACGCACTGGGGCTCAAAGATCGTTTTGTCGCGATTTGCGGACAGGACACTTTCCCGATGAAGAAGCCGGATCCGGAAATGCTCGTCCGCACCATTCGTCAGGCCAATGGCGATATTCGTCGTGCTGTCATGGTCGGAGATTCCAATACCGACGTGAAAACAGCGCGTGCGGCCGGAATTCCCATCATCGGCGTGGATTTCGGATACACCGAAATACCGATGGCGGATCTGGGGCCCGACCGACTGATCAGCCATTTCGAGGAATTGCCCGCACAAGCGATGGAACTTGTCGCTGCAACCAGCGGTGTGGATTAACCAACAACCGGCGCAATTCGCCTTACATTTGATGCGATTGTGGGCTTCCGCATACTCCTATGAAATGATAGCCGCACGCGGCGGGGGATCGGATGTCATCCGATTGCACGCAGGACGGCTGACCCGATAAGCTTCCGGAACGCAAAGGGACGCCGTAACGACGTGCGCGCCAGCGATGGACAAGGCCATGAGTAGAGTTTTAGCGTTTGTAATCTGTGGGATGGCACTGGCCGGATGTTCGGCAACAGGCGATCTGATGAAGACGGCGACCCCGACGGTGCCGCTGCAGTTCGAATCCGAGCCTGCGGGCGCCGAAGTGAAGACGTCTGGCGGTCAGACCTGCCGCACTCCATGTGCGCTCGCCGTACCGGCCGCCGATATGCAGGTGACTTACAGCCTGAACGGCTACCAGCCACAGACCGTCGCTGTGAAACTGATTCCGCCGGAGGATATCCGGGGCAATGACGATTCGGGCGTCACCATGACCGAGCCGCGCTTCGACCCGAGCCCGGTGATGGCCGAACTCGTGAAGGCCGCGCCGACCCGTCGGCCCGCCAAGAAGCGCGCGGCGAAGCCGTCCGCGCCGGCCGCTGTCGCCGAACAGCCCGCGCCGGCCGACAGTGCTCCCGCCTCATCAACCAGCGGCTTCAATCCGCCTCCGCAGCAAAGCGGCGGTGGCTTCGCACCGCCCCAGCAACGGTCGGCCCCGGCCGGCGCCGGCGGCTGGCCCGCACCGCGGTAACAACCACTGAATTCACAAGCGCCGCTCTGCGCGCTTGACACTTCTTGGAAGCCACTTAAAAGCGGCGGCTTCGGGCGCGTAGCTCAGCGGGAGAGCACTCCCTTCACACGGGAGGGGTCACAGGTTCAATCCCTGTCGCGCCCACCATCGAATCCCGATCAAGCTCGCATTATCCCGCTGATACGCTGGACCTCGATGCACCGCGCGGCGTTCAGCGACTCGTCCCCGCCTGAAATCGCACGTAGCCGCTGACCTTCACGCAGGTCGATGAGCCCTCGAGCCTGACATAGCCCTCACCGTATTCGGCGCAGGGCTTGGCTTGAGGCTTGGCTTGAGGCTTGGCTTGAGAGTTGGGCTGTGACTTGCCCTGGCTGTTCGCGCTCGTCTGCCCTTTTGTATCGGCCGGTTTCCTGGACGGCGTGCCGTTCGGCTCGGCTGCTAAACTGGCAACCGGAAGAACGGCGATGATCATGGCAAGGACGATCTTTTTCATCAGCATTTGTACCGCGTCTGACGCCCGCTCCAAAGAACGATCTGCCGGACAACTCCGGGAACTCCGGGCCTTTGGGAGCGATAGATTCAAATTGAATCATCCTGAAGGCGGATTTCCAACCTTCCCGGTCTAGGGTGTCGCGATCTCCAAACGCGCAAAACAAGAGCGTGGACCGATCGATGCGTGCTCATCGCACACGACCCCTTCCGGCAATTGCCGCCCTCGCCTGCGCTGCCTTCATGACCGCCGCTGCAGCCCAGGACAGGCCCAGCTACGACGGCTTCGATGAGGGGCGCTTCCTGCGCTTCCTGAACGCGCATGAGGATGAGATCGATGCCGTGCCGCGGATCGGTCTCTCCTTCGGCGATCGTCCGATCCGGGCCGTGATCGATTCCGGATCGACCGGCATTGTCGTCGCCGCGCGCTACATTCCGAATTTCGACCAGTTGCAATCGATTGGCGAAGGCGAGCTGACCTACACAAGCTCCGGCCGTGTGATGCGCGGCCAATGGGTGATCACACGCCTGGCGCTGGTCGGCCAGCGCGGCGCACGAATCGAAACCGAACCGATGCCGGTGCTGGCCGTCACGCATGTCGATTGCCTTGAAACCGCGCGCGACTGCACGCCCTCATCCTCACCGCGTAACATTGCCATGGTCGGTGTCGGCTTCGGCCGCGAGGGCGACCAGCAGAGCCAGAGTACGCCCGACAAGAACCCGCTGCTGCGCGTGGCGGCTGGCGAGGGCCAGCGCCGCCGCGGCTATATCCTCACCCGCGAGGGCGTGCATGTCGGCCTGACCCGAGAAAACACGCGCGGCGACTTTCGATTCGTGAAGCTCGAGCGGCGGCCCGATGGACGCGACTGGGCCGGCGTCCCCGCGTGCATCTCGCTGAATGGCCAGACGCCGCCGGCCTGCGGCTCCATGCTGATGGATACGGGCGTCTCGACCATGTTCATGACGATCTCACCGGAGCAAGCCGGTGGCATGCAGCGGACCTTGCCGGATGGCACCGAGGTTGCCGTCCGCGTGGGCAATGCAGAGCATTCGTCCGAATTGTATCGCTTCACGGTCGGCGATGATTCGCCGCTGGCACCGGAGGGCATCCATCTGCGCGTGTCGTCGACACGCGCCTTCGTCAACACCAGCTACCATCTCTTGAACGACTTCGATGTGCTTTACGACGCCGACGGAGGTTATGCGGCTTTCCGTCATCGTCGGTAGATCACGATGATTTTGGCTCGAATTGATCCAGAATCACGCGGGATTTTCGCTAAACAGTGAGGGCATGATGACGTCCCTAAACCGCTTCGCTCCTTGCGGCTGTGCTCGGACTGATGCTTCGCAAAGAGCGTGACGAAAGGCCCGGTTGCGACCTCTCGGAAAGTATGACCTATCGTGCAGAATTGTTTCATGAACCGCGTGTTACGTATTTCTGGAATGCATGGGGTTGAGGATGCTGCAGATTGCCTTTCGCTGGATGGCTCTGACTGCGGTTGCAGTCGCAATGGTTTCGACCGCTCACGCCTTTAATGGTTTCGACCCGGAAGGTCGCTACACCGGCGGCGCGCCGATTGGCCGAATGTATGGAATGTACGGGGGCTCCCCCGTCCCGCGGACGACCGTGAATTACCCGAGCAAAGAGAAGCCGGGCACGATCATCGTCAACACCGGCGAACGCCGCCTCTATCTCATTCTCGGGAACGGCACTGCCGTCCGCTACGGCATCGGCGTCGGCCGCGATGGATTCACGTGGCGCGGAGTTAAATCAGTCACCGCCAAGAAGGAATGGCCGAGCTGGACCCCGCCGGCGCAGATGCTGAAGCGCCGTCCCGATCTGCCGCGCTTCATGCCCGGTGGCCCCGATAACCCGCTCGGCGCCCGCGCCATGTATCTGGGTTCGACGCTTTACCGCATCCATGGCTCGAACGAGCCGGAGACCATCGGTCAGGCCGTGTCATCCGGTTGCTTCCGCATGACCAACCAGGACGTCATCGATCTCTATGGCCGCGTCTCGGTCGGCGCGAAGGTCGTGGTTCAATAAGCAAAGCAATGATGGGCCGCAGCCTCCTGCGGCCCCATCCCCCTGCGACCTGCGCTCTCTTAGTGCGTCCTGTGTGCAGGATCGCGCGATAGCCCTTTGGCCGCCAGTTCGTCGAGATAATCCTGCCAATAGGCCGCCTGATTGCGGCCAAGCTCGGCAAAGTAATCCCACGTGTAGATGCCGGTCGAATGCATGTCGTCGAAGGTCAGACGGACGGCGTAATTGCCGATCGGCGAGATCTCGATGATCATCACGTTGCGCTTGCCCGGGACCGTCTTGCGCTCATCCGGCGAATGCCCCTGCACCTCCGCACTAGGGCTTTTCACACGGAGGTATTCCGCTGCGAGTTCGTAGCGCTCGCCATTGTCGAATACGGTCGTCAGGGTCCGCCCGTCCTTGCTGAGGCGGATTTCCGTCGGCCACGGGCGGGCGTTTGTAGGCGCATCAGAACTCATGATCGGAACCCTGGGTGTTGAAATAGTCTGATAGCGCCGACACCCCGGCTGCGCCATTGTGTTTCGGGCTGATCCGTGGGTTTTGCGGACAGCCCGGAAACCCTATATGGAAGGTGTGAGCAAAATCATGAATGCTGCACCGCACCCCATTGAACTCGCAAGCGCCGATCGGGCCCCGCTGGTAGACCCGTTCGCGCGGACGATTTCCTATCTGCGGGTGTCGGTGACCGACCGCTGCGATTTCCGCTGCGTGTATTGCATGTCGGAGGACATGGCCTTCCTGCCGAAGGCCGATCTCCTGAGCCTCGAAGAACTCGATCGCGTGTGCAGCGCCTTCATTTCGCGCGGCGTGCGCAAGCTGCGCCTCA
>JAEYVN010000061.1 GCA_023431725.1 Pseudomonadota bacterium | reverse complement strand
GCGTGACGTTCTTCGAACGATGCCGGGCGACTGGTGTGAAACCCATGCTCCGGAAGACTGCGGCGAGTTTCTCCGGGTCGGGATGAGCAAATTCGACGAATTCGATGCCGTCGGTGCCCATCGGGTTCTGCTCTGAGATTTCGGCGGCGGGCGCGTCGTGCGGAAATGGTCCCATGGCGTCTCCTCACGCGGAAAGCGGATGATCGTTGTCGCCATCGTAAGCCAGCACCGGCGCAATTCCCGTGCAAAATGAGAGTCATTTGGCTATCTTACGCACGATTGTCGCGGGATTGTCATATTTCATGCAAGATTCTCTCACGCTCGACGCGGCCGACCTCAAGCTCCTGTCGGCGCTCCAGGACAATGGCGCGCTCACCAACCAGGAACTGGCGGACGCCGTTCGTCTGTCCCCCTCGCAATGCTCGCGCCGCCGCCAGCGGCTCGAGCAGGCCGGCGTGATCCGGCGCTATCGCGCTGATCTCGATCCGGGCAAGCTCGGCTTCGGTATCACCGTTTTCATCTTCGTCGCGCTCGCCACCCATTCGCGCAACAACGCCGCGCGGTTTCGCGACCTCGTCGCCCGGCTGCCCGCCATCCAGGAGACGCACGCGCTGACCGGCGATTCCGATTATCTGCTCAAGGTTGCCGTGAAGGATCTTCCCGCCTTGTCAGCGCTGGTCAACGACGTGCTGCTGCCGCACGAGTCGGTTGAGCGTGTGAAATCCAGCATCGTGCTCGAAACGCTGAAGGACGACGCGCGGTTGCCGATCGGGTGAGTTCGTCATTTCGGGGCGGCAGGCTGAATGCGCGGCTCTGGCTTTCGGGTTCACGCGCCCCCGGTCTGACAAACGTTACAAACCCAAATACGCCTCGCGCACGCGCGCGTCATTCAGCAGGTCGCGGCCGGATCCGGTATGCGAGATGCGGCCGGTTTCGATCACATAACCGCGGTCGGCGATGGCCAGAGCCGCATACGCATTCTGTTCGACCAGCAGCACGGTGATCCCCTGCCGCTTGAGGCCACCGATAATCGCAAAGATCTGATCGACCAGGATCGGTGCTAACCCCATCGAAGGCTCGTCCAGCAGGATCAGCTTCGGCCGCGCCATCAGCGCACGCCCCATGGCCAGCATCTGCTGCTGACCACCAGACAAGGCACCCGCCGGAACATGTCGCTTCTCGGCCAGCACCGGGAATGTCGCATAGACGCTATCGATATCCGTTGCGACGTCGGCATCCTTTCGCGACCAGGCGCCGAGCTTCAGATTGTCTTCAATCGACAGCGGCGAAAACACCTGCCGGCCTTCCGGCACCTGAGCAATGCCACGGGCCACACGCACATGCGGGGCCAGGCGATCGATCGGCTCGCCGAGGAAACGGACAGAGCCGCCCGACATCGGCTGCACACCGGAGATGGCGCGCAGCAGCGTCGTCTTGCCGGCACCGTTGCTGCCGACCAGCGTGACGATCTCGCCCTGCTTCACCTCCAGCGAAAGACCATGCAGCACCTCGATGCGGCCGTAGCGGCTCGACAGATTGTCAACGACGAGCATCGCCGGCCTCCTGTTCGATCCCCTGCACGATTTCCTGTCCGACTTCCTCGCTTGCCTGCGCGCCGAGATAGGCGGCGATCACCGCCGGATTTGTGCGGATCTCCTGCGCCGTCCCTTGCGCCAGCGTGCGGCCCTGATCGAGCACATGGATGCGGTTGGAAATCTTCATCACCAGCTTCATGTCGTGCTCAACCAGGATGACGGTGATGCCTTGCGCGGCGATCTTCTGGATCACCGCATCGATCTCCGCTGTCTCCACCGCATTGCAGCCGGCGGCCGGCTCGTCGAGCAGCAGCACCTTCGGCTCCGCCGCGAGCGCGCGCGCAATCTCGAGGCGCTTGAGCGCACCATAGGGCAATTCACCCGCCTGACGATTGGCCAGACCACTCAAGCCCACAAGAGCCAGCAATTCATCGGCGCGCTGGCGCGACCTGCGGTTTTGCGCCACGACCGACGGCAGCCGAAACAGATGCGCCAGCACGTTGCGGTTCTCGTGCAGATGGCAGCCGACCATCACGTTTTCCGCCGCCGTCATGCGAAAGAAGATCTGCAGGTTCTGGAAGGTGCGCGACAGCCCGCGCTGCGCCAGCCTGTGCGCCGGCAGATTGGTGACATCCTGCCCGTTCAGCATGACCTTGCCGCGCGAAGGCACATAGAGACCGGAAATCAGGTTGAACAGCGTCGTCTTGCCGGCCCCGTTCGGACCGATAATCGCGAATATCTCGCCCTGATTGACCGAGAACGAGACGCCATCGACGGCCTTCACGCCGCCGAACTGAATACCGAGATCGTCCGCAGCGAGCACGCTCATGATGCTTTCCGCCGCAACAGGTTGGCAAGGCTCGGCACGATGCCGGCCCGCAGGAAGATCATGAACACGATCATGATCAAACCGAGCGCGATGTGTTCGTAGTCGTGAAACACGGTCAGCATCTGCGGCAGGATCGTCAGCAGCGCCGCGCCGACCACACTGCCGAGGATCGAACCGAGACCGCCCAGCACGGCCATGGTGACGAATTCGATCGAACGCAGGAAGCCCGCCGTGCCCGGCGTCACCAGCCCGTCGAACAAGGCTAGATAGGCCCCCGCCAGGGCGGCATACATGGCGGAAAGAACGAACGCGATCAGCTTGTAGCGCGCGACATCGATGCCGAGAACGCGCGAGGCGACTTCGCTGTCGTGGATCGCGCGCAAGGCACGTCCGGTCGGCGAGTCGATGAGATTGACCGCCAGCAGAACCGCGAACACCAGCGTGACGCCGGAAATCCAGTACCAGGTGACGGAGCCGCGGGCGACCCAGCCGAACAGCACAAGCCGCGGCACCGCCATGCCATCGGGTCCGCCGGTGAAGCGGGCTTCATTGGTGAACACCATGGCGATCAGAATGCCCATGCCGAGCGTCGCCACCGCAAGATAATGCCCCTTCAGTTTCAGGATCGGCCGGCCGATGATGAAGGCGAGCACACCGGCCGCGGCGATGCCCAGCAACAGCGCCAGCCAGCCCGGCACGCCGAAATGCGTCGGCGCCACGGCAACCGCATAGGCGCCGATACCGAAGAAGCCGGCATGCCCAAG
>JAEYVN010000554.1 GCA_023431725.1 Pseudomonadota bacterium | reverse complement strand
CTGATCTTCCTGCCGGCGAGGCGTTACACCGCCTGGCTGGATTGGTGGTCGGCCTGCTCGCAGCGAAAGTCACCACAGGCGTTTCAATTCACGCCGGTGTTGTCGCTCTGGATCACAAAGCCATTCTGATTGCGGGTCCATCCAGCGCCGGCAAATCGACCCTCACGGCCTGGTTTGTCGAAAAGGGATTTAGTTGCCTCACAGACGAGTTCGCTCTCCTCAAAGAGGACACCAAGCTTTCGGGCTTTCCCCGTGCCTTCATGGTGAAGCCCGGCTCCAGACCCATCGTCTCCGCATTTTCTCGCTTTGCCGCCAGCCCGAGCCGGCAGTATGGCGCCGCGACCATGTTCAGGCCGCAGGCAATGACTGTGGGAGAAGCGCCCTGCACGTTGATTATTTTTCCCGACTTCAACCCGGACTACAGCGCCGCCGAGGTCGAGGTCCTTAGCCCGGCCAAAACCAGCTTCTGCCTGTTATCTTGTACCGGAAATGCAGCTGAGTTTCCCGATGGAGGATTCGCAGCACTCAACGAACTTGCCGCAAAGGCAACAGCCGTCGTCTTGCGTTATGGCGATTTCGCGCAAATCGACGGTGTGCTGGACACGCTCGCAGGGCTTTTGATCGACAGCGACATGGACAGCGCGAGTGCGCGCCGCTTCCTGACTGGCGTCACCCGCCTAAGCGGCACGGATCGGCCGCGCGCGGCGGTCCGCTCGGACATTCCGGCTCCAACTCCTCGGAAGCGCAAGGCGCGGCTGACGATCGGGATGGCGACTTACGACGATTACGATGGCGTATACTTCAGTCTGCAGGCACTGCGCCTTTATCACCCGGAGCTTTCAGAC
The DNA here is from genome assembly GCA_023431725.1 of Pseudomonadota bacterium. Lineage (GTDB taxonomy): Bacteria > Pseudomonadota > Alphaproteobacteria > Rhizobiales > Xanthobacteraceae > Pseudorhodoplanes. The sequence goes on along the minus strand of JAEYVN010000554.1, from coordinate 3,665 downwards.
GATTACGAGCTTTTGGTCATCGATAACAATCCGGGCGGAGCCTATGCCGCTTCTCTCAAGGCACTTGAAACTCACATTCCGAATTATCGCTACATTCCTGAGACGGCCAAGACCGGAACGTCAGTCAAAAACAAGGTCTTCAGCGAGGCCGACGGCGAATATGTCCTTTGCATGGATTGCCACGTCTTCGTGGTGCCGGGTGCCTTGGGCCGGTTGTTGAACTATTTTTCGGAACACGAAGGCACGCGCGACCTGCTCCAGGGCCCGCTGCTGCGAGATGACTTGCAAAGCATTTATACGCACTTCAAGCCGGAATGGCGCACCGGGATGTTTGGCGTATGGGGCGATAACGGGCTCGCAACTGACCCGGATGCGCCACCGTTCGACATTGAAATGCAAGGCATGGGATTGTTTGCGTGCCGCCGTGACGCCTGGCAGGGCTTCAATGACGCGTTTCAAGGCTTCGGCGGCGAAGAGGGCTATATTCACGAGAAATTCCGCCAGGCTGGCGCCCGCACATTGTGCCTCCCTTTTCTTCGGTGGGTGCATCGGTTTGGCAGGCCGCTGGGGCCGCCCTATCCCAACAGGGTCGAGGATCGGATCTGGAACTATCTTGTCGGCTATAACGAACTGGGCTTGCCGACACGTGACATGGAAGAGCACTTTGCAGGCCTGATCGGCGAGCCGCAGGGGACCGAAACGGTTGCAAAGCTCAAGCGACGATTCAATATGCTTGGCCGATCGATCCAATGAGCGATGAATCGATGCGCGCTGGCGTGCGCTGCTACACATAGTTGCGTTGCATGTCACACGTTGCAGATTGGGTCATATATGGCGCGGATCCTCTAGGCCCCCGCGGTCGCCCCCCTCTCCGTCGGCCACGCCCGAACCTTGCCGAAGCATATGCCGATCAGGCCGAGTCCCACGGCGTACTCGGATCCTTTATTCATAATTTTCCTGCCTATCGGAATGATCCGAGGTTCGAACCCGCGCTGTCAGACGCAAAGCGACGCCACCGCTCCGGCGCGATGTTCTCGCTCATTCTTTCGCGGGAGGCAGATTCAATCAGCTCCGCCATCGCGAAGCTTCCGGCGACAATTGTCAAAGGGCCCGTTTTTGCGCGCTCCATATATCCGAAGGAATCTTTTCGCTGTTACACGGATATCGACCTGCTGGTGGCCCCTGAAGCCCTTGGAGCGATGGGCGCGATATTGACCGAGCGAGGCTTCGTACTGGCCGAGTGTCATCCGATCGACGATCCCCGGGAGTGGAAATGGCTGCACCGGGACAACCCGGCGCTCATGGTCGAAGTGCAAACAGACCTCGTCCATGCGGAAAGCCTGCGCAGGATCATGAGTCTGCCGTATGAGGCTCTGGCTTCGGCGCCGCAATCACCGGCTTCGCTGTTGCTCGTCGCGCTCATTCATGGCGGCGGGCATCATTATCAGCGGCTTCAACATATCGTCGATATCTGCCAGGCTGCCCGAGGGTTGCAGGGCGCGGCGGAAGAGGCACGTTTTGACGCCTTGCTCCGGAAGACGAATTCACACTTCGTCGCGGTCATGGGGCTGAAGCTTGCAGCGAAGATTTTGCGCGAGCCGCGTTGTCGCACGATCGCACGTGAGATCGGTTCAGTACGGTTTCAAACCATCTCGGGACTTCTACTCGGACCACAGATGGTCATGTCGACGACTGAACCCAATCGTCGTCGTCACAGCTGGAGGCGTTCTGTATTTCGATGGTTGATGAAGAAGACAAAGCCGATAAACATCACTTGATCGCGCGCTGTCTCCTGTCATCAGAACGCAACCGCACCATCCCTAAGTCGGAAATCGTACAATGAACCTCGCAACTCCGATCGTCGTCGAAGGACTCAGAATGGAGATCATGGATGGCGAGACTGTCCTCTATGAAGACAGTTCCAAGAAGATGATCTACCTGAATGAAAGCGCAACCGTGGTCTTTCAATTGTGTGACGGGCAAAGAACCATCCGTGAAATCATCGAGGTGCTCGCCTCGGCTTACCCAGAGGTTTCCGGGTCGATCGGACACGACGTCCTGACCGTGATTGACTACCTGGTGCAGGAATGCGCGGTCCGCCTTGAAGCACCGGCGCAATAGACGGATCGGCTTTAAACCGGACTTACAGATCCGGCTCGAAGCATCGGCTGACAACCTTAGCGACGCGTAGCGGCACTGCGCCAAAGCCGATGAAGCCACATCCACTGCTCAGGATGTTCGCGCACCCATTGTTCGATCACCAGCATACAGGTTTGCATGGTCGCAACCACATCGACCTGACCATCGCCATTACGCACCGGCTCCATAGGTCCAACCATATCGATGCAGGTGCGACCGTCTGGAAGTCGGATCGCGCGAAGCCCCAGGATCGGCCATTCGAGGGTTCGCACCAAACGAGCAAACAACGGATTGACCGTACAACTCCTGTCGAAAAGCGTCACATTGATGCCCTTGGCATCATGCTGATCCACCATCACAGCAACGCAGGCGCCGCGGTCGATGGCGCCCTTCAACTTCGCCGTGGCATCGGATGCGATCGGTATATACATGTCGCCAGAACGCGCCCGGTTGAGCAACGCGGCCGCAGCGCCCATGTGCTGCATGCGTACGGGGACAACCAGGTCAACTCCCAAGGCTCGCGCCACCGGCGCCTGCACTTCCCAGTTTGCAAGGTGAGCGGAGAAAATCAGACGAGGCTTCCGATCTTCTCGATACCGCGCGAGTTCTCGACGGGTGGCCTCACTCAGAACGATCTTGTCGTTCTCCTCGGAAAGATTGGCCGGCGCGATTTTGTCGAGCGACAGAATGCCGGCACAAAGACGCCCATAGTTTTCCCAAACGCCGCGCAGAATGTGTTCGATTTCAGAGGGGCTCTTTTCCGGAAAGGCTATCGCTAGATTGGCTCGCCCGACTCGGTGTTCGGGGAGCCATGGACCAACGGTCCTCAAGATCGAGCCTCCAACCGCCTCCAGATAGGCAGGCTTGATCCACCCGAGTACGTTTAAAGACTGGATCAAGAACCGGCCGGACGGCACTCTTACGCGCCTGCGTCCAGCCTCCTCATGGAGGATTCTGACTTCTGGATTATTTGCCGAAGTCTGCGCGATGAGAGCATTCACAAAAAATCGGAAAGAAAGCCCGCGATTTTCTCTGCGCCCGATACGAACAAAGTGATCCTGCGTTAACGTGATGTCGCGGTCGCTTTTAGCACTGACCTGGCATCGCCATACGAGTGCTGAGGTCTGACCGGAAACACCTAATTTGCGAACCTGATAGAGGCGGATTCTATCGATATCTCGAAATTCAATACGATTGTGGCCATTTGAATGCTTCCACTCCAGCGCATCATCTCCGATCCTGCAGGCGATTGTTGGACTGAAGAATCCGCGTCGAAATATATATTCTAGACCGGCCATTTTTACCCGATTCGATATTGTTTTTGCACGATATCAGTTGCCAGACGCTTTGCAGTGACGCTCCATATGACGGCTGCGGTCAAGCATGCACCTGTTCGGCGGCGGCCTGGAACGATCACTGCACGTACCTTGCGCTTCACTCGGATCGGTTCGCCGCCATCGCCGGCAATCTTGCGGTAGCTTCGCGCCAGTTCTTGGGCTTCAGCAACTGCGCTGCGATGAGCACCG
>JAEYVN010000507.1 GCA_023431725.1 Pseudomonadota bacterium | reverse complement strand
ATATCACCGACAGCCTGATCGAATGCGGCGCGCCGTCATTCCTGACCAACGACCTGAAGCGCCGGCTCGACGACATCGCGAGCATCTGCCTGCGACTGGAAGAGATTACTGCGGTCGCGCAGCCGGTGGCGGACGGCGTCGTTGCGATGGAAGGTAACGCGTCGGAGCAGGGAGAGCCTGCTCAGGCCGTGGCTGCCGAGATCGTGACACCCGAGGTCATGGCTGCAGAGGTCGTTTCTGCCGATGTCGTGGCGGCCCATGTCGCGTCCGCCGCGGCGCTGGACAGCGCGGTTCAGCAGCAGGTCCTTGAACAGGAGATCTTCATCGAGGAGATCGCTGTTCAGGAGATCACGGTGATGGCTTCGCAGGGCGAGGCGCCGTGCGAGGTTGTCGTGTCGGAGCCGGAACCTGAGGCTTTGTCCGACCCCGAGGCTTTGCCCGAACCGCAGGTGCGGCGCGATCCGTTCGCGGATATCCGGGCGCTGTCGGCGATCGAGAAGATCGCGCTGTTTACCTGAGGTCGGGCGCTTTGGTGCGCTCTTCCGACGTCCGCTCATTCCCGCGAATGCGGGAATCCAGAAAGCTAACTTTTTAAGGTCTGGTCCCCGCTTTCACGGGGACCAGAGGATCATAATTCAGGCCGTTTCGGTCTAGCCTTAGAACGGCACCACCAGGCCATCCATCGGCGCGTCGCAATTGACGAGATCGACGTGCTTGAAGGCGATGCGGATGGCGCCGTCGATCACCACGAGATCGTGCAGATAGGTGCCGGCGAACAGCCGCTGCTCTTCGCGCCGATATTCCACCATCACGAATTTCGAACGCACCTTGGTCACGCCATCGGCGGTGCTTTCGATGCTCGCATTGGTGACCATGCGGCTGGTGCGCGAGCGCGGCTCCTGCGAGTAGATCTTCGGGCTCGACAGACGGCGCACACGCGTCTCGAGCAGGCGCCGATCGTCATACATCTGCGACACGGTATCGAGCGCGCTCTTCTGGTTCGGCTCGCTCGGCACCCAGTAATGGGCTTCCGGCGTGAACAGCGCCAGCCATTCGTCGAACCGGGCCTCGTCGAGCAGACGCGCCTCGTGGATCAGGAAATCCTCGCAATCGGCGCGGGACAGGCTGGTGGAGGAGGCCACCTTCAATGCCGCAGTGCTCATGCGCTTTCCTTCATGGTCTGTGCCGAACCCGCCTTGTCGCCCAGCATGTAGCCGCGCCAGGCATCGAACATGTTGCGAATGTAGACTTCGCTGGTCGAATTCACGCCCTTGAGGCCGCCGAACTCATCCCGCGCGTCGCTGTTATAGCCGCGGCCGACCTCGATCCACTCGGCGCCTTCGCTGTGCAGGCCGATGCCGACGCGATTGTAGATTTCCAAGTCGTCGGTCAACACCAGCGAGCCGGTGCCGTTGACGATATTGGCGAAGCTGACGGTGTTGCGGAACATCTGCTCCGGCGCGCCCTTCATGCGGAAATTATAGGTGCAGACGACGGTGCGGTTGACCGAGATCGGATGCACCACACGCAGCTGCTGATACTGGCTCATGAAGGAGAGGTTCGGATAGAGATTGGAATTCCAGCGCCGCACCTTGAGAATGCGGTCGGTCTCTTCCTTGCCCTTCTTGGCCTGCAGGATGCCGATGTATTCGCGGAACAGCGGATCTTCCATCGACGCCGTCAGCTTCTTGTCGTCGTGATAATCGCCGAGATAGCTGTGGCCGTTGGCATAGGTCCAGATGCCGACCTGGTTTTCCCAGAACGAGTAGGGCGCACCATTCTGGCGCATCTGACGGATGGCGATTTCGCCGGTGCCGTCCGAATAGACGTCGTCGCTCTGCTGCTGCGCCGCATCGATCGAGGAGCGGTGCGTGAACCACGGATGGGCGGCGTCGCACAGGTTCTCGAGGTAAAGCTTCCAGTTGGCGTTATAGGCGTGGCGGAAAACGCCGCCGGCCATTTCGATCTCGCCATCCGGCGCGCGGTCGACCATGTCGTCGATCGACGTCGCCATGTGACCGAGATAATCGGTGAGGCTCTGGCCTTCCGCGGCCTGGCTGATGAAGATGAAGCCGCGATAGCTTTCGACCCGCGGCACCTGCTTCATCGCGGTTTTGGGATTCTTGGTGTCGAAGTCCGACGGGTAGCCGTGATTGAGCGGCACGGCCTTCAGGCGGCCGTCCAGATGATAGGTCCAGCCGTGGTAGACGCATTGGAATTCCTTGGCGTGGCCGCAATCCGAGGCCACCACCATGGCACCGCGATGTGCACATTGATTGTGCAGTACCCGCAACTTGCCGGTCTCGTCGCGTGTGACCACCATCGCCCGGCGGCCCACTTGGGTCAGGAAATAGTCGCCTGGATTGCGCACCTGACTCTCATGGCCGACATAAAGCCAGGCCACACCAAAAATGCGCTCCATCTCCAGTTCGAAAATCGCCGGGTCGGTATATAGTCGCCGGTGAACGCGCGCGGGTTGCACTGCGCTGGAAAGGTCGTCGACGGAATAGGCCTGCATGGCGTGATCTCCGGTGAGGACCGCTGGGCCAGGGAATGCCGCAGCCAGTTTGGAATTGGACGATACTGCATAGTATCGTTTCCGGCAAGGAGGAGTCGTGACGATTGCGATGGAAAAGTCTGATGTCCCAACCCGCCCTGGTTCAAGCCGGCACGGGCTATCGGACAAAAAGCGCGAAGCTATCCTGCATGGGGCGAAGGCCGCGTTCCTGAAGGACGGCTTCGGCGGCGCCAGCATGGATCAGGTCGCGGCGCTGGCCGGCGTATCGAAGATGACCGTGTACCGGCATTTCGGCAGCAAGGAAGAGTTATTCGCCGGCGTCATCACCGGCCTGTGCCAGTTCATCGTGGCCGAAGATCTCGATGCGATCTTTGCGCAGGAACCGCAGCAGGCGCTGACCGCCTTTGCGCGCAAGATGACCGACATCGTCTTCCAGCCGGATACGGCCGAACTGCATCGCATCGTCATTGCCGAGAGCCGCCGTTTTCCAAATCTCGGCGCGCTTTTTTATGAAACCGGTCCGCAGGCCTGTATCGATGCGCTGGAAGCTTACTTCGTCCGTCACAAGGACAACCCGAGCCTGAAAGTGGACGATCCGCGTCGCTCGGCGGAAGAGTTTCTCGAATTGCTGCGCGGATATTCGCATCTGAAGATGCTGCTTGGTATCGAACGCGAACCCAGCCGGCACGACATCGATGCGCGCATCGCGAGTGCGGTCCGGCATATTCTTGGCTAATCCCCCAGTCCATCGACGTGGAACACAGATGAGTTGCGTCTGCTCGTGACATCAACGGGCGGTCGCGCAATCTATGCGAGTGATTTTCGCGGCAACGTGGCGACGTCACTCGCAAAGAGAATCTCGGCGAGTTCAACTCGATGTTAGTGTGTTGATTCGTCCCGCCGACAAAACGAAACGCGCCATCGCTGTGGACGACATCACGCAATATCGCCACGCACCTCGGTAA
>JAEYVN010000442.1 GCA_023431725.1 Pseudomonadota bacterium | reverse complement strand
GCCACGGCAAGTTCGTGTCGCGGCTCGATCTCGACGTGCGCGATGGCGAGGTGAAGGGCCATCGTTTCCGGCTGATCCCGGTCTTCTCCGACGTGATCGCGCCGGATGCCGAGATGGCAGCGAAGATCGATGCGATCCGCAAGCCGCACGAGAAGATGCTCGGCGAAACCATCGGCCGCACCGAAACGACGCTGTATCGCCGCGGCAATTTCAACGGCACGCTGGATGACCTGATCTGCGACGCGCTTCTGTCCGAACGCGATGCCGAGATCGCTCTGTCGCCGGGCTTCCGCTGGGGCGCATCGCTGCTGCCGGGTCAGGACATCACGCGTGAGGACATCTACAACGCCACCGCCATCACCTACCCGAACGCTTATCGCATGACGATGACGGGCGCGCGCTTGAAGGAGATTCTCGAAGACGTTGCCGACAATCTCTTCCATCCCGATCCCTATTATCAGCAGGGCGGCGACATGGTGCGTGTCGGCGGACTCTCCTACACCATCGATGTCGGCAAGCCGGGCGGTCAGCGCATTTCCGACATGACGCTGTTGCGCACCGGCAAGCCACTCGAGCCCTCCCGCGATTACACCGTCACCGGCTGGGCCAGCGTCAATGAAGGCACCGAAGGTCCGCCGATCTGGGATGTCGTCACGAACCACATCGCTAAAAAGAAGATCGTCGCTCCGAAGGAGTTGCAGAACGTGCGCGTGATGGGCGTGTAATTTTTTTGCCCGAACACATGCAAATATAAGAATAAATGCAGTTGAGGAACGGGAGCCTCACGATGGAAGAAGAAACGCAAGGGACGTTACGAGGGCGGAAACAGCCGCTCGCATCCCGCCGCACGTTTTTGCGCACCGGCCTTGCCGCCGGCGGTGCACTGGCCGCGGGCGCAGCCCACGCGATGCCGCCGCAGAAGGGCAATCCCGCCAACCAGCCACCGAACGTGCCGGACTGGACGCGCTCGCTCGGCGAAGGGGTCGTTGCTCGTCCCTATGGCAAGCCATCGTCCTTTGAATCCGGTGTCATCCGCCGCGATGTCGAATGGCTGACGGCTTCTCGTGAAAGCTCGGTCTCGTTCACGCCGCTGCATGCGCTCGACGGCATGATCACGCCGAACGGCTTGTGCTTCGAACGCCATCATTCCGGCATCGCCGAAGTCGATCCCGCGGACTATAGGCTGATCCTGCACGGCCTCGTCGACAAGCCGCTGATCTTCACGCTCGACGACATCAAGCGCATGCCGCGCGTCAGTCGTCCCTATTTCTGCGAATGCGCCGCCAACTCCGGCATGGAATGGCGCGGCGCGCAGCTCAATGGCTGCCAGTACACGCACGGCATGGTCCATTGCGTCATGTATACCGGCGTGCCGCTGAAGACGTTGCTCGAGGAAGCGGGCGTCAAGCCCAACGGCAAGTGGCTGCTGCTCGAGGGCGGCGATTCTGCGGCGATGACGCGCTCGTTGCCGATGCAGAAGGCGCTCGACGATGTGCTGATCGCCTATCGCATGAATGGCGAAATGCTCTATCCGGAAAACGGCTATCCGGTGCGCGCCGTCATTCCCGGTTGGGAAGCCAACATGTGGGTGAAATGGTTGCGCCGCATCGAGGTCGGCGATCAGCCCTGGCATCATCGTGAAGAGACTTCGAAATACACCGACCTCTTGGAGAACGGACAAGCGCGGCGTTTCACCTATGTGATGGATGCGAAGTCGGTCATCACCAGTCCAAGCCCGCAGGCGCCGGTCAATCACAAGTCCGGCTTTACGGTGTTGTCGGGGCTAGCATGGTCAGGCCGTGGCAAGATCGCGCGCGTCGATGTCTCGCTCGACGGCGGTCGCAACTGGCACATTGCAAGGATCGATGGACCTGTTTTCGACAAGGCCCTCACCCGCTTCTACCACGAGTTCGACTGGGATGGTCGCGAACTGCTGCTGCAGTCACGCGCGATGGACGAGACCGGATATGTGCAGCCGAGCAAGAGCGATTTGCGCAAGGTCCGCGGCGTCAACTCGGTCTACCACAACAACGGCATCCAGACCTGGCAGTTGCACAAGAACGGCGAGGTGGAAAATGTCGAGATCTCGTAATCTCCTCCCGTCATTCCGGGGCACGCGCGAAGCGCGTGAACCCGGAATCCAGTTGAAAGTCTCATCCTTGGCTCTGGATTCCGGATCGCCGCTTCGCAGCGTCCGGAATGACCGGAGAATAACCATTCCCCTCAAAATCTGCCTGCTGCTGACAGCAACGCTTTTCATCACATCAGTTCAAGCCACCCCCAAGAAAGTCGACACACCTCAAGCCGCACCCATCACCCACACAAAACTCAACATCGGACGCGAAGCGACGCCTGAGGAGATCGCCGGCTGGGACATCGACATCCGGCCCGATGGGCACGGACTACCGGTTGGAAAAGGCACGGGGAAACAGGGCGTGCCGCTTTACGTCGAGCGCTGCGCGGCCTGCCATGGTGAATTCGGCGAAAGCGCCGGACGCTGGCCGATCCTCTCTGGTGGCGATGGTTCGCTCGCCTCGCATGATCCGATCAAATCGGTCGGCTCATACTGGCCTTTTGCATCGACGCTGCTCGACTATATCCGCCGCGCCATGCCGTTCGGCGCCTCGCAGACGCTGACCAACGACGAACTCTACGCGATCACGGCGTATGTGCTCTATCTCAATGACGTCATCAAAACAGAAGACTTCGAGCTGAGCGACAAGAACTTCCGGGCGATCAAGCTTTCCAACGAGAACAATTTCTTCGACGACGATCGCGAAACATCGGAAAAGGCATTCTGGAACGCATCGCCCTGCATGACTGACTGCAAACCAGGCGACGCCAAAGTCACCGGCCGCGCCCGCGCGATCGATGTCACGCCGGAAGACGCCAAGGGCACAAAAGCAGAGTGACTGCAAAACGACGAACGGCGGGCCTTATGCCCGCCGTTCTGAATTGCACGAAGCGCTGAACGCTACGCTGCGGAAGTACCCCACGTATCCTGCGCAATCGCATTGTACCAGCCCACGCCGTAATCAGCCTCCAGCTTACGGAAATCGGCCGACGCATCGCGTGGGCTGACGCCGCCCGAGCCCTTCACTTCGATGAGCTTGCCATCGTCCACCGTATAGACGCCGGCGATGGAGATCCCGTAGTCCGGTGCGATCAGGCTGTAGCAGGTGTTGGCCCAGGACGCCTTCGGGGCTTCACGCCCGGCCAGCGCTTCAACGATAGCCGCTGCGGCGACCTTGCCCTGTGCAT
>JAEYVN010000390.1 GCA_023431725.1 Pseudomonadota bacterium | reverse complement strand
ATGATCTTCATATGGTTCTTGGCACGCAGTTCGCGCGGCACCGGTCCGAAGATACGGGTGCCGACCGGCTCGGACTGATTGTTGATCAGCACGGCCGCATTACGATCAAAACGGATCACGGAACCGTCGGACCTCTTGATGTCCTTCGAAATCCGCACGACGACCGCCTTCATGACGTCGCCCTTCTTCACGCGGCCGCGCGGGATCGCTTCCTTCACCGAAACGACAATGATGTCGCCGATGGTAGCGTATTTCCGCTTCGAACCGCCCAGAACCTTGATGCACATGACGCGGCGCGCGCCGGAATTGTCGGCAACGTCCAGGTTAGTCTGCATCTGAATCATGGGACACCCAATCCTTCATTCGCTGCGAGAAAAGCTCACAGCACCTTCTTTTTCTTTTCGCCCTGGGTAACTTTCCAGCGCTTTAACTTCGAGATCGGCTTGTGCTCCTCGATCCAGACCGTATCGCCGACCGTGAATTCGTTGGTCTCATCGTGAGCGTGGTACTTCGTCGTACGCCGGATGGTCTTCTTCAGAACCGGGTGCGTGAAGCGGCGCTCGACGCTCACAATGACCGTCTTGTCCTGCTTGTCGCTCACTACGAGGCCATGCAACTGACGCTTTGGCATCTTTGACCCCTTAATCCTTCTTCGTCTTTTTCTGACGCGCGACCGTCTTCAGGCGCGCGATATCCCGGCGCACCTGACGTACGCGCGAGGTGTTCTCGAGCTGACCGGTGGCACGCTGGAAGCGCAGGTTGAACTGCTCCTTCTTCAGCTTCAGCACCTCGTCGTCGATCTGATCGACTGTCATGACGCGGACATCTGCGATCTTCATAATCCGTTACTCCGCAATGCGCGCAACGAAGCGCGTCTTGATCGGAAGCTTGGCTGCAGCCAGCGTCAGCGCTTCCTTGGCGAGTTCGATCGGCACTCCGTCGATCTCGAACAGGACGCGGCCCGGCTTCACGCGGCACACCCACAACTCCGGTGAGCCCTTGCCCTTGCCCATGCGGACTTCGATCGGCTTCTTCGATACCGGCACGTCCGGGAAGATGCGGATCCATACGCGGCCGGCACGCTTCATGTGGCGTGTCAGGGCACGACGGGCAGCCTCGATCTGGCGCGCTGTGACACGCTCCGGCTCCATCGCCTTCAGACCAAACTGGCCGAAGTCGAGTGCAGTGCCCGACGTCGCGACGCCGTGAATGCGTCCCTTGAAGGCCTTGCGAAACTTGGTGCGCTTTGGTTGCAGCATGACTTCACTCGTTATCCGGCAGTCATTTCACGGCGCGGACGACCGGTGTCGCTGCTACCGCTTTCATTCATTCGCTTATCCTGCGCCATCGCGTCATGCTCAAGGATTTCACCCTTGAAGATCCAGACCTTCACACCGCAGGTGCCGTAAGTGGTGAAAGCAGTCGCGACGCCGTAATCGACATCGGCGCGCAGCGTGTGCAGCGGCACACGGCCTTCACGATACCATTCGAGACGCGCAATTTCGGCGCCGCCAAGACGGCCCGAGCAGTTGATGCGGATGCCTTCGGCGCCGAGACGCATGGCTGTCTGCACTGCCCGCTTCATCGCACGACGGAACGCCACGCGGCGCTCGAGCTGCTGAGCGATCGATTCAGCGACCAGCTGGGCATCGAGTTCCGGCTTGCGGATTTCCACGATGTTGATGACCACATCGCTCGACGTCAGCTTGGCAACCGACTTGCGAAGCTTCTCGATGTCCGAACCCTTCTTGCCGATCACCACACCCGGGCGCGCCGAGTAGATGGTCACGCGGCACTTCTTGTGCGGACGCTCGATCACGATCTTGGAAACGGCGGCCTGCTTGAGCTGCTTCAGCAGCTCCTTGCGGATCGCCATGTCCTCGTGCAGCAGCGTGCCGTACTCGTTCTTGCCGGCGAACCAGCGCGAGTCCCAGGTCCGGTTGATGCCGAGGCGCAGCCCGATCGGATTGATCTTCTGACCCATCCCAACTCTCCTTAAGCAGCCTTGGCCTCGACCTGACGAACGATGATCGTCAGGTGCGAGAACGGCTTCAAAATCTTGCCCGACCGGCCACGGCCGCGCGGCGACCAGCGCTTCATCACGAGGCCCTTGCCGACATGGGCCTGGGCGACGATCAGATCGTCAACGTCGAGATCATGATTGTTCTCGGCATTGGCGATAGCCGATTCCAAGCACTTCTTGACATCGACCGCGATGCGCTTGCGCGAGAACTGCAAGTCGTTGAGGGCAGTCGCAACCTTCTTGCCGCGGATCAGCTGCGCGACGAGATTGAGCTTCTGCGGCGACACCCGGATATTGCGGGCGACAGCCTTGGCCTCGTTATCGGGGAGCGTGCGTTCGCGCGCTATCTTACCCATGACCCTATCCTCTCAAGCTCTAAGAACGCTTGGCCTTGCGGTCCGAAGCATGGCCATGGAACGTGCGGCTCGGCGAAAACTCGCCAAACTTGTGTCCTACCATTTCTTCGGACACCTGCACGGGCACATGCTTCTGACCGTTATAAACACCGAAAGTCAGGCCCACGAATTGCGGCAGGATCGTCGAGCGGCGGCTCCAGATCTTAATGACCTCGTGCCGTCCCGACGAACGCGTCTTCTCTGCCTTCTTCAGCAGATAGCCGTCGACAAATGGACCCTTCCAGACCGAGCGCGCCATGACGGTCGTTCCTTATTTCTTCTTCTTCCGAGCGTGGCGGCTCGAAACGATGAACTTGCTGGTGGACTTGTTGGTGCGGGTCTTCTTGCCCTTGGTCGGGAAGCCCCACGGCGAGACCGGATGACGGCCACCCGAAGTACGGCCTTCACCACCACCATGCGGATGGTCGACCGGGTTCATGGTGACGCCGCGGTTATGCGGACGACGGCCCAACCAACGCGAGCGGCCGGCCTTACCCACCGACGTGTTCATGTGGTCGGGGTTTGACACCGCACCAATGGTCGCCATGCAACGGCCATGCACGAGACGCTGCTCGCCTGAATTCAGGCGCAGGATCACGTATTCGCCGTCACGACCGACGATCTGAGCGTACGAACCGGCCGAACGTGCGACCTGACCGCCCTTGCCGATCTTCAGCTCGACGTTGTGGACGATCGTGCCCACCGGGATGTT
>JAEYVN010000366.1 GCA_023431725.1 Pseudomonadota bacterium | reverse complement strand
CGGGTGAGGTGTATGGTCGCGATATGCTGAAACAGGTGGGCCGGTAAGGAAATTCTTTCACATCGCGAAAGTACACTTTACCATCTCGAAAAGGTCTTGACTCCGCTGCCCACGCGCCGTTTTCTCTTAGCAACAATAACAAGCTGCCAGAGGGAAACGCCGTGTCCGATACCGCCGTCACCCCGATTCCGCTTGCGCCCGCTCCAACAAACGGGAGCGCGAAAGCGTCCAACGGGAGCATAAAGTCGCCGCATCGCGGCTCGATCCAATCCGTCGATCGCGCCCTGTCGCTGTTGGAAGCACTCGCGGAAGCCGGCGGCGAGGCCTCGCTCACCGATCTGTCGCGGCGCACGCATCTCAATGTCTCGACCTGCCACCACCTGCTCTCGACGCTGGTGAACTGGGGCTATGTCGCGAAAGTGCCCGGTCGCCGCTCGTATGCGCTCGGTGCGCGCGTGCTCTATCTCGGTCATGCCTGCCTTCGGCAGGTCGACCTGCCGCGCCGCTCGCAGGTCTATATCGACCGGATCAATCAGGCCACCGGCGAGAGTGTGCATCTTGCGGTACTGCAGGCCGACAACATCGTCACGCTGGTGAAGCGCGAGGCCCGTCACGCCGTGCGCGTCAATTCAGGCATGCTCGGACGCAGCGATGCGCCGCATGCGACCGCGACCGGAAAGGCGATGATTGCCTGGCTGCCGGAAGACCAGATCCGGCGGATGCTGCCAACAGACCTGAAGCGGTTCACTGACAACACCATCGTCGATTTCGACGTCCTGATCGAAGAGCTGCGGCACGTCCGTCGCAACGGCGTTGCGATCGACCGCGAGGAATTTCAGCCTGGTGTGATCTGCATCGGCTCGGCAATCCGCGATCATGCCGGTGCGGTGGTCGGTGCGATTTCCGCGTCGGCGCCGGCGATGCGCGCGACCGAAGAACACCTCGCGCTGATGAAGCGGGAAGTGATTGGCGCAACCAGCGCGCTGTCAGCGGAATTGGGCGAACCCGGCGCGATGCAGCCGATCGTCGCGGATGCCTAGGACATAGTTTTTTCAACGGAGAGTGGGCGATGTACGCACCTGCAGGCGTGAAAACCAGCAAGGATTTCCCGATCCCAGACAACATGAAGGCCTGGGTGCTGGGCGATCCCGGCGAACTCAAGCTGATCGACAAGGCCGTGCCGGTGCCGAAGAAGGCCGAGGTGCTGGTGCGGATCGATGCTGTCGCCATCTGCGCGACCGATCTGGAGATCATCTATCACGGTCCGCCGGCGATGATTCAGGGCGGCATGCCGTACAACAAGAACTTCACCCCGGGCCATGAATATATGGGCACGGTGGTGGCGCTCGGACCGGGCGTCGACGAATACAAGATCGGGCAGCGCATCACGGTCGAAATCCATGCCGGTTGCGGCCAATGCAAGCGCTGCCGCGAGGGCATGTATACCTCGTGCCATAACTACGGCCTGAACTACGGCGAGGTCGACAAGGGTCATCGCGCCAACGGCTTCACCACCGACGGCGGCTTCTGCGAGTATCAGGTCAACCACATCAACACCCTGGTCGCGATCCCCGACGACATGACCGACGAGGAGGCGACGCTGGTCGTTACCGCCGGTACTGCCATGTACGGTCTGACCGAACTCGGCGGACTGGTGGCGGGCGAGAGCGTGGTGGTGACCGGGCCCGGTCCGATCGGATTGCTCGGTGTCGCGGTCGCGAAGGCGCTCGGCGCACAGCCGGTCATTCTCACCGGCACCCGCGACAACCGCCTGCAGATCGGCAAGGAACTCGGTGCCGATCACGTCGTCAATATCCGCAAGGTGAATGACGTGGTGCAGGCGGTGAAGGATCTCAACGGCGGCAAGGGCGTCGACTACGTGGTCGAATGCTCGGCTGCGCCGAGCGCGATGAACGAGGCCATCAAGATGGTCAATCGCGGCGGCAAGGTCTGCCTCGCCGCATTCCCGCATGGCGAAGCGCCGGTCGATATCGCGCATATCGTGCGCAACAACATCTACATCTACGGCATCCGCGGCGAAGGCAAGACCGCGACCCATCGCGCCGAAGCCTTCATGAAGCAGAAGCGTTTCGACGCCACCAAGATCCATACCCACACCTTCCCGCTGGAGGATCTGCCGACTGCGATCCGCTACGCCAAGGATCGCGTGGAAGATGCGATCAAGGTGGTGGTGAAGATGAAGCCGGGCGCTGCTCAGCGCGTCGCGGCGGAGTAATGCTTGCGTCATCACCGGGCCGCCGCAACGCGGCGAGACCCGGTGATCCCGCTTAGGAAAGCACCATGCCAGCCTAAGCGGGATGGCCGGGTCAGGCCCGGCCATGACGTGATGTGGCGGGTTTTCGCATTTTCTGGCCCTCTCCCTCGCAAGGGAAAAGGGAATCTACGAAGCAAGGCACAGTGATGCTTCTTTGCGACGCCTATCTGACTCCGAAGTCGCTCGATGAAGCCTTCGACATGATCGAGGCGCATCGCGGCCGCTATCGATTTGTTGCGGGTGCTACCGATCTGTTGCCGTGGGCGCGCGAGGGCCGCGCCGGCGACGTGCACATTCCGGTGCTGATCGACATCGCGCGAATCCCGGAGCTGCGTGATAAGGCCGTCGATGACCGGCGCGTACGGTTTGGGGCGACGACATCGATCCAGCGTTTTCTGGATGACGCGGCCCTTGGCCGTGTCCTGCCAGCGATGCCGCGCTGTGCGATCTGGTTCGCCGACGATCAGCTGCGTGAATCGGCGACCATCGGCGGCAATATCGTCAATGCGTCGCCTGCGGGCGATGCGATACCGCCGCTGGTTGCGCATGATGCCGTGATCGAACTGGCGTCACGCAAAGGCGGCCGGATCGATAGACGCAAAATTCCGATCGATGAATTCATCGTCGGGCCCGGGCGGACGACGATTGCCGACGACGAAATTCTCACCGCCATCGAATGCGAAGCGCTGCCGGGCTATGGCGGCAGCTTTGAAAAGGTCGGTCATCGCCGCTCGCTGGTGATTTCGACGGTGTGCCTCGCGGCGATGGTCAAGCTCGATCAAAGCGGCCGTAGCTGCAAGGATGTCCGTATCGCCATCGGCGGCATCGGTCCGGTGCCGGTGCGACTGCATGACGTCGAGCAATTCCTCACCGCAGGTCCGTTGACGGCCAGCCGGCTGGAGCAGGCGGCTGACATGCCGGTCGATCTCGTTCGTTCGCGCACGCGTCAGGATTATCGCCGCGATGTCGTACGCGGATTCATGCTGCGCGGGTTGTTCAATGCTGCGCAGCGCGCCGGCGCCAGCGCCGATCTCCTGACCAAAGACATGGAAGTCGCTTATGCCTGAGCTTCGTATCGAGGCTACGCTCAACGGCCGCAAGATTGCGCGCAATGCGCAGCCGCATCTGCGCCTGCTCGATTTCCTGCGCGAGGACATGCACCTCACCGGCACCAAGGATGGCTGCGGCGCCGGGGAATGCGGCGCCTGCTCCGTTTTCGTCGATGGCGTGCTGATCAAGTCCTGCATGATGCCGGTAGGCAAGGCGCAGGGGACGCAGATCGAGACGATTGAAGGCCTTGCGCACAAGGGCGAGTTGTCGCTGGTGCAAAAGGCGTTTCACAAAACCGGCGCCAGCCAGTGCGGCTATTGCATTCCGGGCATGGTGATGGCGGCGACCTCGGCATTGCGGATCAACCCGTTCGCCGATCGTGAGGAAATCAAGGAGCGGCTCGGCGGGAATATCTGCCGCTGCACCGGTTACCAGAAAATCTTCGATGCGGTCGAACTGGCGCGCGATGTGCAGAACGGCCGCCTGCCGGCGACCGCTTTGCTGGAAGACGAGGCCGAGGATGGCCGCTATATCGGTATGAATGTCCGTCGTCTGGATGCTCCCAGCAAGGTTTCAGGAGCATTAAAATACGCGGGCGACATGACGATGCCGGGCATGTTGCACATGCAGGTGCTGCGTTCGCCGTATCCGCACGCCCTCATCGAATCGATCGATACGTCCGAGGCCGAGGCGATGGACGGCGTCGAAGGCGTCATCACCTGCGATGATGTGCCGGGCGAGGACAATTTCGGCGTCTTCGTGCACGACCAGCCGGTGATGGCGCGCGGCAAGGTGCGCTATGTCGGTGAGGCTATTGCAGCCGTGGCGGCGGAAGATCTCGTCACCGCGCGCCTTGCACTGTCGAAGATCAAGGTTGTCTATAAGCCGCTTCCTGCCGTGTTTGATCCGGACGAGGCGATGCGGCCCGGCGCGCCGGTGCTGCACGATTACGCGCAGGACAATCTCACCAAGCATATCCCGATCCGCAAAGGCGATATCGAGGCGGGTTTCGCGCGGTCGGATCTCGTCGTCGAGCAGGATTACGACACCCAGGCGATCGAACATGCCTATCTCGAGCCCGAGGCTGGGCTGGGATATGTCGATCATGATGGCGTGGTCACGATCCACTCGCCGAGCCAGAACATCACTCATCACCGCCACATGCTGGCGAAGATCATCGCCAAGCCGATCAACAAGGTGCGTTTCATCATGTCGCCGGTCGGCGGCGGCTTCGGTGGCAAGGAAGACATGATCTATCAGGGCATGCTGGCCCTGATGGCGATGAAGACGCTTCGGCCGGTACGGCTCGTCTTCACGCGCGAAGAATCGATCGCTGTGACGGCAAAGCGCCATCCATCGCGTACGACAGTACGGATGGGCCTGACGCGCGATGGCCGCATTCAGGCGATGTCGCTGAAGATGATCTGCGACGGCGGCGCCTACGGTCTTTCGACCGAAGGTGTGATGCGCAAGGCGGCGATCCTCGGCGCCGGTCCCTACGCGATCGACAATCTTCAGGTCGATACCTACGGGGTCTATACCAACAACACGCCGTCCGGTGCCTTCCGCTCCTTCGGCGCACTGCAAACGCAGTTTGCGACCGAATCGACGCTCGATATCGCCGCCGAGAAGCTCGGCCTCGATCCGTTCGAGATTCGTCGTGTCAATGCCATGCGCGATGGCGCGCAAACCCACACCAAGCAGCAGCTCAAGTCGGTGAGTTACCTGCGTGTGCTGGAGGCGGCCGAGACGGCATCGAAATGGGAGAAGGGCGCGCCGACGTCGCGCGGCGGCACGCGGCAGGATTTTGCCAATGAGGGCGAAGGTGTGCGCGCGCCGTGCAGCCTTGGCGCGCGCTTCCAGACGGACGGCAAGCTGGAGGCTGCGGAATAATGGCACGCAAACGCGGACGTGGCATGGCGGGTTGCTGGTACGGGATCGCCCGCACCGCGACGGTGGATCGATCCGGAGCCTGGGTCGAGATCGACGATGGCGGCACGGCAAAGGTCGTGACCGGCGTCACCGAAATCGGCGAAGGCATTCTGACCGTGCTGGCGCAGATCGCTGCGGAAGAGCTAGGCGTGCGCCCGCAGGATGTCACCATTGGCGATAACGACACCGCGCGTTCGCCGGAAGCGGCACATGCCGGCGCGACGCGCCAGACCTACATGATCGGCAATGTCGTGGCGCTCGCTTCGCGCGAAGCCTTCGGCAAGCTGGCCGCCGTGATGGCCAAGGAATGGGGTGTTCCGGCCGACACCATCGCGGCTGCATCCGGCGAGATCTGGGCGGAAGGCACGAACCATCGCACGACAATGGACAAGGCCGTGCATATCGCCAAGGGCCGTGGCGTTGTGCCGCTCGGCTCGGCGACATTCGGCACCGATACCACGGGCCTGCATCCGGTCGATGGCGCCGGCCGTCCATGGCAGGCCTATGTGTTCGGCTGTCAGGTGGCTGAGGTCGAAGTCGATACAATGACCGGTGAAGTTCAGGTGCTGGGCATCTGGGCCGCGCATGATGTCGGCCGCGCCGTCAACCCGAAAGGGGTCGAGGGCCAGATCGAAGGCGGTATCGTGCAGGCAGTCGGCCAGGCGCTGATGGAAGACTACAAGCTCAAGGACGGCCACACCACGACGCCGGGTTTTGCCAAATACATTCTGCCGACATCGCTCGATGTGCCGCATGTGACATCGGTGATTGTCGAGGATCCCGATCCGATCGGCCCACTGGGCGTGAAAGGGATTGGCGAGCCGGCGATGGTGCCGACCATCCCCGCCATCATGAACGCGATCTATGACGCGGTGGGTGTGCGTGTCACGTCGCTGCCGGCCAGTCCCGAGAAAGTGCGCGAATTGCTGCGTGACAAGGAGCGGGGCGAACGCGAGCAGCGCCAGCACGTCGAAGCGGCGGAATAAACAGCATGCTCGACACGGTTCCAACACAGAGCGAAGCCGTGTTCGACGTGGATCTCACCGAATTGCGCGCGCTTGCGCATGTCATGCCGGGGCCATTGCCGGTCGCCTTGAACGGCGTCAAGTTTGCCGCGTCTATCCGGCCGCGCAAGTTCGTCATTGACGGCGGCGATGAGACGCCGGTGTCGATGCCCCGCACCGCGTATCAGCTGGTGTATGCCGACAGTACCGTGATGCTCGATGCCGGTATGGACAAGGCAACGCATGATTCTTTCGGCGAAGGCGAGCCATACGACAACGCCGCTTTCCGGCGATTGAAAAGCGCGCTCGATAGCGCGCGCATGATTGTGCTGACCCATTATCACGCGGATCATGTCGGCGGCGTCGTCACGGCCGACAATTCCGATGCGCTTGCCCGCAAGACGATCGCTACGCCTGACACGCTGTCGCTGATGATGAACAACCCGCATCGGCCGCATCTGAAAATTGACGACCGTCAGGCGGCGCAATTCATCGCGCTGGATTATCGCCGTTATCTTCCGCTCGCGCCCGGTCTTGTGCTGATCAAGGCCGCCGGGCACAGCCCTGACATGCAGATGATCTTTCTCAAGCTGCAATCAGGCCGGGAAATCCTGCATTCCGTCGATGCCGCCTGGAACATGGACAATATCCGTGCGGTGAAAGGCAAAGCTGCGCCCTGGGTGAAGGAAGATGTGCCCACAGTGCTGGCGCAACTCGCCTGGCTGAACGGCCTGACGCAGCGCGAGCCCTCGCTTGAAATCATCGTCACGCATGACGGCAAGAGTTTTGACGACCTGGTCGATCGGGGCGTCATTGGTAGTGAGTTAACAATTTGAGGATCGAAGCCACACGATAACAATCAATACCAATTGGGAGGAACACGATGAAAAGAATAAACGCGTTCGTTGCCATTCTAACTGCTGTTGCTGTGTTGCCTGTCGCTGCGCAGGCGCAATCCTATCCATCCCGTCCGGTCACGGTGGTGGTTCCATTTCCAGCCGGTGGGCCAAGCGATGTCGTCGCCCGTATCGTCACCGACGGCATGTCGCGGCATCTCGGCCAATCCATGGTGATCGAGAATGTCGGTGGTGCCGGTGGCACGCTCGGCAGCGGCCGCGTGGCCACGGCTGATCCGGACGGATACACGCTTCTCGCCGGCAGCATGGGCTCGCATGTCGCCGCACCGGTTCTGACGCCGAATATCCGCTACGATTCGGAGCGCGATTTCATTCCGATCGGCATCACGGCGGACGCTCCGGCTGTCGTGGTGGCGCGCAAGGATTTCCCGGCCAATTCGATGAAGGAATTCGTCGCCTATCTGAAGGCCAATGGCGACAAGGTGCGGCAGGCGCATGGCGGTGTCGGCTCGTCATCGCACATGGCCTGTCTGTTGTTCAACACTGAGGCCGGTACCAAGCCGGCTCAGGTCGCTTATCGCGGTACGGGGCCGGCGATGAATGATCTGATCGGCGGCCATGTCGATTTCTTCTGCGAACAGGCCGTGAGTGTCGCCGAGCAGGTTCGGGCCGGCGGCATCAAGGCTTATGGCGTGTCGGCAACGGACAAGCTCGCAGCCCTGCCGACAGTGCCGTCTTCCAAGGATGGCGGCGTGAACTTCCAGATGAGCGTCTGGTCCGGCATCTTCGCGCCGAAAGGCACGCCGAAGGAGGCCATCAACAAGCTCGCTGCTGCGCTCGACAAGGCGCTCGACGATCCGACGGTGATCAAGCGCCTGAACGATCTTGGCGGTTCGGTGCCGAAGAAGTCCGAGCGGACGCCGGAAAGCTTCGAGAAGCTGGTGAAGGCTGAAATCTCGCGCTGGAAGCCGATCCTGCAGGATGCGGCCCCGCCGGCTGCTGCGAAGAAATAGTGTTTATTTTTCTCCCTCCCCCTTTCAAGGGGGAGGGAGTCAGAGAGAACTATAGGACGACACAATGCTGACACGACCATCCGAAGGCGATCAACGCGATGCCATGCGCGCCCGTGCGCGCGCCATTCACGCCGCGGGTTCGCTTGCCAGGGCCATCGAAAGCGACGCACTGCCGAAGCTCGTCGAGGCCACGCTGTCGGAAGCGCTCGTGCTCGGTCTGCTCAAGCAGGGGGTCCGCAAATATTTCGCGATCTTCGGCCATGGCTCGACCGACCTCGGCGATGTGCTGCGGATCTACGAGGAGGAAGGTGTCACGCGCACCTTCAATTGCCGCAACGAAGTGGAAATGGCGCATGCGGCGACAGCGCTGCGCTGGCAATACGGGGAAATCCCCGCGGTCGTGACATCGATCGGACCGGGCGCGTTGCAGGCGTTCGCCGGTTCGCTGGCCGCGGCATCGAACGGTGTCGGCGTCTATCACATCTATGGTGACGAAACGACGTTCGGCGAAGGCTACAACATGCAGCAGGTGCCGAAGGAGGAGCAGGGATTGTTCGGCCGGATGACGGCGCTGATGGGCGGCTCCTATGTGCTGCACACGCCGGAAGCCTTGCGCGATGCGTTGCGCCGCGGCTCGCTTGCCGTCAATCATCCCTATCGCGCAGGCCCCTTCTATCTGCTGCTGCCGTTGAATACGCAGCCGCAGCAGATGACCGTCAATCTTGCAGCCTTGCCGGATCGTCCCGACCTGCCAACGCTCGCGCCTGTACACGACACGGCATACGCTGAAGCAGCGCGTCAAATCGCTGCGGCTCGGAGCGTTGCGATCAAGGCCGGTGGCGGCACGCGCGGCCATGATGCGGCCGTGCGCAAACTGGCGGAGGCCGCCGGTGCGGCCGTGGTGCTGTCGCCGGGCTCGACCGGCGTGCTGCCGGATGCGCATCCGCAGAACATGCATGTCGGCGGATCGAAGGGCTCGATCAGCGGCAACTTCGCCATGGCCAATGCCGAGCTTGTCATCGTCATCGGATCGCGCGGGGTGTGCCAGGCCGATTGCTCCGGCATCGGCTACAAGGCCGCAAAGCATGTCATCAATATCAACGGCGATCTCGCCGATGTGCTTCATTACAACAACACGACAGCGCTGGCCGGCGACATCAGCGCGGTGATCGAAGGGCTATGCGCGCATCTGAAGAATGCAGCGGCCAACAAGTCGGCATGGCTGCAAGCCTGCGCCGAGAAGAAGACGGAATGGGTGGCATTCAAGCAGGCCCGTTTTGATGCGAAGCCCGTGCAGGACGCTGTATGGCAGCGGCCCGTGCTGTATCAGCCGGCGGCCATCAAGGTCGTCGCCGATTTTGCCAAGAGTGTCGATGCCGCCAAGTTCTTCGATGCGGGCGACGTGCAGGCGAATGGTTTCCAGATTGTCGAGGATGACCGTACGGGTGACACCTTCACCGAGTCGGGCGCGTCCTATATGGGCTTTGCAACCAGCGCGCTTCTGGCATCGGGTGCCGCGGAAAAGCCGCGTTACAGCATCGCCTTTACCGGCGATGGGTCGTTCATGATGAACCCGCAGGCATTGATCGATGCCGTCGAGCACGGTGTGCGCGGCATGATCGTGATCTTCGACAATCGTCGGATGGCGGCAATCACCGGCCTGCAGCTTGCGCAATACGGCCGCGAATTCCGTACCAACGATTCCGTGCCGGTGGATTATGTGCAGCTTGCGGTGTCGGTGAAGGGCGTTTGCGCATTGTTCGGTGGCTATGACGCCGACGAATTGCGCGCGGCATTGGCGTTGGCGCATGCGCATGACGGCCTGTCCGTGCTGCATGTGCCGGTCTATGCGGGGCCCGACGACCTGGCGGGGCTTGGCGCATGGGGCCAATGGAACGTCGGCAACTGGTGCGCCGATGTTCAGCGCGAATGGATCGAGCAGGATATTTGACGTGATGCCGCCCCCGCGAAGGCGGGGGCACATACTCAACGTGACGGTTGGGTCCCCGCTTTCGCGGGGGACGACAAACGCTACACGTGCTTGTAAGCCCGGGCGTGATACACCAGCGCCTTGTCGGCATCGGTGAGCCTGATGGCTGCGACTTCGCCGAAATAGATGTCGTGGGTCGCGACCGATTTCATCTCGAGCACGCGGCAATCGATGGCGGCGATGGCATTGGTCAGCGCCGGCGCTCCGGTCTGGAGTGTGGTCCAGCTGCCGGCGTTGAATCGGTCGGCCATGAATTGTCCGGTTCGCCCGGCAAACACATTGGCCAGCTCCTCGTCATGCGAGGCGAGGGT
>JAEYVN010000350.1 GCA_023431725.1 Pseudomonadota bacterium | reverse complement strand
CCGCCAATGGCACGTGGCGTGATGAAGCGCTCCAGACGCCCGCTGCCGGGGCGAATGGCAGACCATTTCGCGATATCGAAATCGATGACTGCAAGGGCTGCGGTCGGAAACTTGGCCGACAATTTCGCGCGCGATTTCTTGTCACCCGATCCTACGAGCAACATCGCCGTGTCATGAAAACCTGGGTTGTGTCCGACGACCAGCAGCGTGTTTGTGGTCGGCGGCGCTTCCTTTATCGCGGCGATGATCGCTGCGGGATCGGCTTCGTAAATCCGTGGCTCGTAAGTGGCTCGCGGTTTTTGAGGAAAAGCGTCTGCGGCCAGCCGCCATGTCTCGCGCGTGCGCGTCGCCGTGGATACGATGGCATGGTCCGGCACGAGCCCTTCGCTTGCCATGTAACGGCCGATCAGCGGGGCTGCCGTTTGTCCTCGCGCCGCCAGTCCGCGCTCGTGGTCGGACCGGCCGGAGCCTGACCAGTCGGATTTCGCGTGGCGGAGCAGCATCAGGCGGTGCATAGGGTATGACTATCGGAGTCTTCAGCAGGACGGATTCGCGTGGAGCAGGCTAGCATGTCATCGGATACGGCAGGCGGGCAAACCGCTGACGAACCACAGGCGATGACGCCGCAGGACCCTGTTTTCGGCGGCAGCTATTTCGCGGCCACTGCCGTCCCGATGCCGCCCCGCGCTTCGCTGACCCAGGATGCCGATGTGGATATCTGCGTCATCGGCGGCGGTCTCGCGGGGCTGACGACGGCTTACGAAATGGCGCGGCGTGGCTGGTCGGTGGCCGTATTGGAAAGCCGTCGCATTGCCTGGAATGCCTCCGGGCGCAATACTGGTTTCGTACTACCGGGCTTCAACCAGAGCGCCGACAAGATCGTCGAACGTGTGGGCGCAGACCATGCCCGCGAGTTATGGGGCTTGTCGCAAAATGGCGTGGACTATGTCCGGCAGACCATTGTTGAAAGCGGGATGCCTGGGATCGAGCTCAGCGAGGGCTGGCTGCATGTGTCGAAAACCGACCGGCCGCGACAGGTCGGCGATGACGCCGATCTGTTGCGCAGTCTCGGTGCCGATATCGAGGTCTGGCCGGAAGCACTCGTTCGCGCGAAGCTGAAAAGCGACAGCTATTTTCAGGCCATTCATTTTCCGACCGCATTCAATATCCATCCGCTGAATTACGCGGCCGGGCTCGCAAAGCTAGCGGAGGATGCGGGTGCGCGGATTTTTGAAGACACGCAGGCGTTATCGATCGACCCCGCCGGCGTGCGCAAACGCATCGATACCACGAAGGGGCGCGTGCGAGCAGCGCGCATCATTGTGGCGGGCAATGTGCATCTCGGTCAACTCATGCCGGACCTGACGCAGACGCTTATTCCTGTGCGGACCTTTGTCATGGTCACAAAGCCGCTTGGTGCTGCGCTGGCTGAGGCGATCGGCTATCCGGGCTCCGTCAGCGATACCGATTGGGTCGACAGCCATTACCGCATCGTTGGCGGCGACCGCTTGATGTGGTGTGGCCGCATGACGGTATGGGATGCGGATGCCCGCCGTTTCGGTCGCAAGCTGGGACGGGACTTGCGTCGTCGCTTCCCTCAGTTGCCGGATGTCGAGATCGATTATGCCTGGTCGGGAACGCTAGGTCTTTCGGTCCATCGCATGCCGCAAATCGGCGAATTGTCGCCCGGCGTCTGGCTGGCGAGCGGCTTTGGCGGACACGGCATCAATACCACGGCCATGGCCGGCAATCTGATCACGCGGGCGATCGTCGAGGGCGATGACCGCTGGCGGCTGTTTCAGCCGTTCGAATTGATCTGGGCCGGCGGACGCACGGGCCGGGTGGTTCTGCAGACGGCGTATTGGGGACAGCGCAAGATCGAGACCTGGGGGGCAGGGCGTCCAAGTGCAGCCAAGCCCGTTCCTTCCGAGACGTCGCAGACAGAGGATGCGGCTGCGGCCCCCCAACAAGACGCGCACGATGTTGGCGTCGAAGGGGCCACGACCGCAGAGCCATCGCTGGCTCCGCACAAGGATGGTCCACGCTTTGCGACGCGTCTTCGCAAATGGCGCGACAAGGCCTGAGTATTTTACGCCAGGCTTAGCGGCTGTCGCGCCGTGCCATGAAAGCCAGCCGCTCGAACAGGTGGACGTCCTGTTCGTTCTTCAGCAGCGCACCATGAAGAGGTGGAATGAGCCTTTTCGGATCGCGCTCGCGCAGCGTTTCGGGGCCGATATCCTCGACCATCAGCAGCTTGAGCCAATCCAGCAATTCTGACGTCGAGGGCTTCTTCTTCAGTCCGGGAACATCGCGGACTTCGTAGAACAGCTTCAGGGCCTCCGCGACAAGGCGCTGTTTGATGCCGGGGAAATGTACGTCGACGATGGCATGCATGGTGTCAGCGTCGGGAAAACGGATGTAGTGGAAGAAGCACCGGCGCAGGAAGGCGTCAGGCAATTCCTTTTCATTGTTAGAGGTAATGACAACGATGGGCCGCTGCTGTGCCTTCACCGTCTCGCCGGTCTCGTAGACGAAGAATTCCATCCGATCGAGTTCCTGCAGCAGGTCGTTCGGAAACTCGATATCGGCCTTGTCGATCTCGTCGATCAGAAGCACGGGGCGCTTCGGTGCCGCGAAGGCTTCCCACAGCTTGCCGCGCTTGATGTAGTTGCGGATATCCTTGACCCGCTCATCGCCAAGCTGACTGTCACGCAATCGCGACACGGCATCATACTCATACAGGCCTTGCTGCGCCTTGGTGGTGGACTTCACATGCCATTCCAGCAGGGAGGCATCGACTGCCTTGGCGATTTCATGTGCCAGCACGGTCTTGCCGGTGCCGGGTTCGCCTTTCACCAGCAATGGACGTTCCAGCGCAATTGCCGCATTCACGGCAACCCGCAGATCGTCGGTTGCGACATAGCCCTTCGTACCCTCAAAACGCATGCTTATTCCCTGAACGCTGTTCGTCGCGGCGACACTAGACGCCATGATGCAATGCGGCAATCGGGCAGAACATGAGGGCCGCTGGCGCTCGGAATTTGCCCGGCAAATTGTGCCGCTCGACCGCTAACGCGGAACTTGTTGCAGCCCGGACTTTCGCCGCCGATCTCATCAAGTAATTGATTTTACTTAATTATTTTTTTGGCACGACGCTTGCGATGCTCTTCCCGAGCCTGCGGCCAGCATCAGTACGGCCGCTATCGTTCTGGAGGAAGTAAAATGGGTCTCTTCGGCGCTCTCAATACCGCTGTTACCGGCATGCGCGCACAGTCCTACGCGCTTGAAAACGTGTCCGGCAACATCGCCAACTCGCAGACAACCGGTTTCAAGCGGATCGACACGAGCTTTGCCGACCTGATCCCGGACAATCAGCCGAGCAAGCAGTTGGCTGGCAGTGTGACTGCCAGTTCGCGCATGACCAATTCGGTGCAGGGCGACATCCAGAGCGCCGCGATCGGCACGTTCATGGCCATCAATGGCGATGGCTTCTTTGTGGTTCAGAAGCCTGACAACTTCCAGGACAACCGCCCGGTGTTCGGCGGCGTCGACATGTACACCCGTCGCGGCGACTTCCAGGTCGACAAGAACGGCTACCTGGTCAACGGCGCCGGCTATTATCTCATGGGTATTCCGATTGATGCCTCGACCGGCAACGTCTCCGGTAGCGTTCCGCAATTGCTGCAATTCCAGAACGACTTCATGCCGGCGCAAGCGACCACGCGGGTGGATTACCGCGCTAACTTGGCCAAATATCCGCTGACCTACCGGCACGACAAGGACATTCCCGGCTCCGAGCTGATCAATCCCGCGAACTTCTCCGCCAATCCTCTGGCGGGTCCGCCGTCGCCAGCACGCATTCTGGGGTATGGCGCAACCCTGTCGCCGGATGCGGTCGCCGAGGCTACGGGGACGCTTGACCTGTCGGCACTTTCTGTCGGGGCCAACGGCACAATCAACATCAACGGCGAGGCGATCGCGATTGCCGCCGGCGATACCGCGGCCGACGTCGTGACCAAGATCAACGCCGAAACAGCGACAACCGGCGTTACTGCTTCGCTCAACGCTTCAAACCGGCTCGTTCTGACCAGCGACGATGCCGACACCAACGTGGAGATCGGTGGCGGTTCGACGCTGGCGCTGCTCAATCAGTTGGGCGTGTCGGTCGGTACGACCAATGCGACGAACCTGCTCACACAAAGCGCAGCTGCTGCGGGCCAGACGCTTGTCTTCCAGGTTGGTGCCAATCCGCCGTTGACAGTCACCTTCGGCACCGGCGCCGGTGAGGTTTCCACGCTTGCCGAACTTGCCACCGCGCTGAATACCCTTACCGGCGGTACCGGTGCGGTCAACGCCACCAACGGCAACATCACCGTAACGGCTGGCACCATGACCGAACACGTCACGGTTTCGGGCACGGCGACGGTCGCAAGCTTCGGCATTCGCACGCTGACCGGCTTGCCGTCGAACGGCAATGTCATCGCCAATGACGTCCAGACATTTGTTCAGTCGTCCGTGGACGGTGGCGCGATCACCACCTACGACATCTCCGGTACGCCGGTAAACATCCAGCTGCGCTGGGCCAAGGTCGAAAGCGCGAAGTATGGCGGCACCGACACCTGGAACCTGTTCTACCAGACCAGCTCCAACGCGACGGGCACGCAAGTCGCATGGACCAATGCCGGCACCAATTATCAATTCGGCGCGGATAACCAGATGAATCCGCCGATCACCACATTGGCGCTCAACAACGTTGTGATCGATGGTGTTTCGCTCGGCAATATCGAACTGGCGCATGGCGCCGGCGGCATCACGCAGTTTGACTCCTCGCAAGGCAATGCGCAGGTCAACCTGATTCAGCAGAACGGCTTTCCCGCCGGCTCTCTCGAGACTGTTACGGTGAACGACAAGGGCCGCATCGTTGGCTCTTATTCCAACGGCCGTACGATCGACCTGGCTGAAATTACACTCGCCAGCTTCAGCGGTGCGGACTTCCTGAAGCGCGCGGATGGTGGCGCCTTTGAAGTGACCGATCTCTCGGGTACGCCAACCTATGGTGCGTCTGGCCAGATTGCCGGCAATGCGCTCGAAGGTTCGAACGTCGACATCGCCGACGAGTTCACCAAGCTGATCGTTACGCAGCAGGCCTATTCGGCCAATACCCGCGTCATTTCCACCGCCAATCAGATGACTCAGGATCTCTTGAGCATGCTGCGATAAGCGGCGCGACCGATAGTTAGGAGAACATCATGAGTCTGTCCCAGGCTCTTAGCACGTCGGTCGCTGGAATGAAGGTGGCCCAGACCGGATTGTCGCTGATCGCTTCGAACGTGGCGAATGCGGAGACACCGGGCTATGTCCGCAAAACCCTCTACCAAAGCGCTGTCAGCATTGGTGAGAAGGGCGTTAGCGTCAAGGTTCAGTCGATCAATCGCGAACTCGACGTTTATCTTCAGCGTCAGTTGCGAACCGAAGCGGCGGGAGGCTCTTATGCGAGCCTCCGCGCCGGCTTCTATTCGCAAATGCAGCGAATCTACGGAGATCCGGGCGCGCAGGCGACCTTGGAAACGGCCTACAACAACTTTACGACCGCGTTGCAGGGGCTCAGCACGTCGCCTGACGCGCCGGCGGCACGGAGCGCCGTGATCACTTCCGCCCAGGTCCTGGCGCAACAGCTCAACAGCATGTCGCGGGACATCCAGGGCATGCGCAGCGACGCCGAACTTGGGCTGAGCGACTCGGTCCAGCGTGCCAACAATGCGATGCAGCAGATCGCATCGATCAATCGTCAGCTTGCATTGAACACGCGTCCCGATGCGGCAGCGGCTTCCCTGCTTGATCAGCGCGATGCCTATATCGATGAGCTATCCCAGCTGATGGATATCCGCGTCGTCGCCGGCGATTTGAATCAGATCAACGTCTTCACCAATTCCGGTGCTCAATTGGTCGGAACTGAAGCCGCGCAGCTCAGATTTGATCCGCAGGGGACGATGACCGCAACTGCGAAATGGTCGCCGGATTCGAGTCAGCGGACTGTCGGCACGTTGGTGCTCGTGACGCCGACCGGAGGAGAAGTCGATCTTCTGACGAATGCTTCGATCCGTTCGGGTGAGATCGCAGCCTATATCGAGATGCGCGACGATGTGCTGGTGCAGGCCCAGGCGCAGCTTGATGAAATTGCAGCGACGATGGCGTCGGCCCTATCGGATGTCACGACGCCGGGGACCGCTGTCACATCTGGCGCTCACGCTGGCTACGATATCGACACCGCCAATCTGCTGAATGGCAACAAGATCAATCTCACCTACACGGACAGCTCCGGCCAGCAACGCAAGGTCACGATCATTCGCGTCGATGACGCGTCAGCCTTGCCTCTCGCGAATGATGCCACGGCCGATCCAAACGATACGGTGATCGGCGTCGACTTCTCGGGTAGCCTGGCTGACGTCGCCCAGGTCCTGAACAGTCACTTCAATGGGCGTGTCAACTTTTCGGCGTCCGGTAGCACACTTCGCATTCTCGACGACGGCGCTGCCAACAACAGCACAATCAATGCTGTCAGCACGACGGTGACGCGGACGGGCTTAGGCAGCGGCGGGGCCGAGCTTCCCTTCTTTACCGATGGCTTTAGTCCCTACACGGGGGCCATTACGGGTTCCGGTTCACAAAGTATCGGACTTGCCGGACGGTTGACCGTCAATCCCGATCTTGTGGCGGATCCGGCCAAACTCGTGCTTTTCCAGCCCGGGACCGAAGCTGGCGATGCCACCCGGCCGAACTTCATCCTCGACAAGCTCTCGCGGTCGATCTTCACCTTTTCGGGGAAGACCGGGGTGGGATCAGAGGCGTCGCCTTTTACGGGATCGCTTTCGTCTTTCCTGCGCCAGGTCATCAGCGTGCAGGGTGAAGCTGCCGCGAATGCTGAAAATCTCGCGATAGGTCAGAATGTCGTGGTCAACGCGCTCAAGGAGCGGGTCGCCGACGAATCGGCGGTCAATATCGATGTGGAGATGGCGAACCTTCTGAACCTGCAGAACGCTTACGGTGCCAATGCCCGCGTTATGTCGGTCGTCAAAGATATGCTCGATCAGTTGATGAATATGGTGTGAGGGTTGAAATGAGCATTGGTATCGGAACACGATCGCTGTTGCTGACGCAGTCGCTTGTCGGCATGCGCACGCAGATGGCAGATCTGCAGCGGCAGTTCGCGACTGGAAAGCGGGCGGACGATTATGCGGGCATCGGCCTCAATCGCGGACTGACCGTCAGCCTTCGTTCGCAACTTTCTGCAATCGGCAGCTATGGTGATACGATCACCAATCTCAATGTGAGGATCAATCTTGCCGATGCGGCTCTGTTGCGTATCGGCGATATCGGTAGCGAGACAAAAAAGTCCGTTGCCGAGATGACTACGGAAGAGGGACGGATCAATGCGCAGGGCTCTGCGCGCTCGGCGCTCGGTGAAATCCTCGGTCTTCTCAATGCGCAGGCCGGTGACCGCTACATTTTCTCGGGATCGGCTGCCGATCGGCCGGCGACGGAATCGCTCGAACTGATCATGGACGGAGATGCGGCGCGTGCCGGCTTCACCCAGGTCGTTCAAGAGCGCCTGCAAGCAGACTTGGGAACGTCGGGGCTTGGCCGCCTGGCCGTGTCGGCGCCTACGGCGACCAGCGTCAGTATTGCCGAGGATGTTGCAGGTTCGATATTCGGCTTCAAATTACACGCCATCAGTTCGTCGTTGAGTGGCGCGACCGTCAGCGGCCCGACGGCAACGCCTCCGGCTGCTCCGGAAATGTCGGTGGATCTTGGAAGCATCAATCCAGCGGCCGGCGAAACGATCAGCTTCACCTTCAATTTGCCGGACGGCTCTCAGGAGACGATGACGCTAAAGGCAACAACAACGGTGCCACCGGGACCGGACGAGTTTGCCATTGGCCAGGATTCAGCGACGACAGCAGCCAATCTGCAGACGAAACTGACATCGTCGCTGAACACGCTGGCCCGCACGAGCCTTACGGCGGCCTCCGCCTTGGCTGCGGCCGATAACTTCTTCAACATGGATGCCGCCAACCCGCCGCTGCGCGTCGATGGGCCGCCATTCGATACGGCGACGGGAATGGTTGCGGGCACAGCCTCCAACACGGTGATCTGGTACACGGGCGAGGCCGGCAGCCAGCCAGCGCGCACGACGGCGGCCGCACGGGTGGATCAGTCGATATCCGTGAATTACGGGCTGCGCGCGAACGAACAAGGCATTCGCTGGCAGATCCAGAACATTGCCGCGCTGGCCGCAATTTCCCTCGCACCTGGCGACAGTGACACACCGGTTCGCGCGAACGAAATGGCATCGCGACTGCGCGCAGCACTTGATGTTCCCCAAGGTACGCAAACCGTGTCCGATATCCGGACCGAACTCGCAGGCGCACATAAATCGGTCGAGTCTGCCAAACAGCGTCATCAATACAGCAATGCGACGTTGAGCGACTTTCTCGAAAGCGTGGAAGGAATTTCAAACGAGGAAGTTGCCGCCAAGATGCTGGCGCTGCAGACGACCTTGCAGGCGTCGATGCAGACGACAGCACGGCTCTTTCAGATGAGCATTCTGAATTACATGTGACGCGTCATTCAAAATGAAAGATAAAAAAAGGCCCGCATTGCAGGCCTTTTTCTTTTGGGGCGGTGTCAAGTGATCAGGCGTTGCCGCCAAGGCCGGCGGCAAGCTGGCGATTGATATTGATCAGGCTCCGCAGCCGCTCGGGCGCAGGATTGCCGGCGACGGTGAGCGTGTGATTCATGACGAAGATTCCGATGTTGGCGATATTCTGTCGAAGCTCGGCCGGCAACGGGTTGTTGTTGTTCGTCACCGATGTCAGGAAAATCGTCCAGAGCTTACGATTGAACAGCAGCGCATGATCGAGCGCACCGCGCTGACCCTCCCAATCGTCATGGATGGTCTGCAGTCTTGAAGCTGCGCTGAGCAGGAGTCGCGCCTCAAGATCACGCGGACTTGCGGTCTGCTGGGCTACTTGTCCGTAGGCTTTGGCCGCATGATGCATGCGTTAACAACTCCTGTTCGTAGTCGATCAGTTTTTTGGCTGATTTCAATGCCTTATAAAGATCGCCCGTTAAAATATGATTGTTGATCTCAGCGACGTGAGCCCAGGCGCTCGGAGCTGCGTCAACAATGTCTTTCATCAACGCGAAGTAAACTTCGTGCTGATCTGTCGGTTTGCCGCCGATGTACATCAACTGTACGGCGAGATAGATGCGCTTCGCTGGTGTGTCGGCGCGCTCGGACGTCATGATGTCCTTTTCACGCAGGATCGGCACGTTGCCTTCCACGAGAAATCTTGCCCGCTGATCGCTATTGGTGATGACACAATCGCCGATCAGGATGCGCTCATTAGGCTTCAGTTCGACCTTGAGGGCCATGGTGTCCTCCACGAGATTCAACGGGTATCGACAGGATGGGATCCCGCACGGAATCGCCGGTCAATGACCGCGATCCTTCGGCTTTTATGGTTAATGGTGGGTAAATAAAAACGGCGGGGTTGCCCCCGCCGTGAAGGATTTCAGCCGAAAGGCTAGATGCTTGATTAGCCGAACAGGCGGAGCACGGCCTGGTCAGCCTGTGCCGACAGCGAAAGAGCCGTCGTCGAAAGCGATTGGCGTGTCTGCAGGGCCAGCATATTGGCCCCTTCCTCGTTGGTGTCTGCCAAAACGAGGGTGTCTGCGCCGGTCTGCAGGGTCTGGATCAGCGACTTGGTGAAGTTCTGCCGCGTCTCGACGGTGCCGAGCTTGGTGCCGAATGTCGCTGCCTGCGTGCGCAGCGAACGCAGCGCAGTGTCGATCCTGGTCAGGATCGCGTCCGTCGTGACGTTGTTCTGGAATTCATCGCCATTGAGCGGAAGTAATCCAAGCCCCGCGGAGGTGAAGTCCACGCCCTCGATGTTGAGGGCGCTGCTGCCGTCCTCGTTGAAGATCACTTTCAGGCTGTCACTGAACAGCAGATTCACACCGTTATAGGACGAATCGCGAGCGAGGGTGTCGATCTGCGCGATCGTGTCGTTGAATTCGCGCTGATAGCCCGCACGCTGGTCGCTCGGCGCCGTCACGGTAATAGCCGGCGTATAGACGCCATTGCTCGTGCCGACGAGACCAAAAGTGGTCGGCGTGTTGCCGGTACCGGTGACGGTGATCACGTCAGCCGTCGTTGAGGTGATTTCAATCTGGTTGCCGGCATTGAGGCTGGCTGTGACTCCGGTCGGAAGCGTGAGGCCGCCCAGCCAGGTCACGAGGTCAGCGCGATTCGTGGTGGCAGTGATGTTGAAGGTTTGGGCTGCTGCCGAGCCGATCTGGATCGTCAGGGACTGCGGCGGCGTCAGGCCGTCGAACGTTGCGTTGGTTTCGGTGTAGGCCGTTGTATTGAAGCCGAAATCGGCTTGCAGCGAGCCACTCGCCGTGAAGGTGCCGGTGCCTGTGGCTGACAGTTGCAGATTGCCTGTCCCGTCACTTGCAGCAGTAATGCCAGTGAGCGTCGACGCAGCAATGGCCGCGTTCAGATCAGCGATCGAGGTGAAGGTGCCATCCGCAGGAACGGCACCCGAGGCGACGTAGCGGAAGCTAGCGGTGTTCGTGCCATCGTTCAGCGTCAGGACGTCGCCATCGGTCGAGGGCGTGTTGGTGGTCACCAGAGCCTGAGCCGCGACAGCGCCGCCGATCGTGAAGTTGTTGGTGTAGCCGACGCCGGTGACGGTGATGGTGCCGGTGGCATTGTTCACGTTGCCGGCTCCGAAAATGCCTTCCAGAGCCGTTGTCAGCGTAGACGCATCAGTAAACGCGATGTTGGTGCCGGTGACGCCATTGCCGGCTTCGTCCGATTCGAACACCGTTGTGACGCCGTTATAGGTAATCGACAGCGTTTCACCATCGGCGAGGTCGCCCGCGATATCGGTTGCGTCGATGACAATTGAAGCAACATTCGATGGCGTCGCTGCGCCAATCACCGTGGCGAACGTACTTGTGCTGGTCGCCGTAGCTGGAACGTCAGCAGCGACCGCGGCGCCGGTGATGGTCTGATTATAGGTGGCAACCGGCTGGCTCGTCTGTCGCGCCTGCTTGGCGAGCGACTTCGCCGATTCAACCAGCTTGGTGATGGCGGTGATGCCGATATCGGCCTGCTCGATGGTCTTCTGCGACTGACCGATCGCATCGAGCAGTGCGCTCATGTCGCCTGCGCGATTGTTCAAGGCCGCAGAGGTGAAGTAGTTAAACGGATTGTCTAGCGCGCTGTTGACCTTTTTGCCGGTTGCGAGCCGGTTCTGGGTCAATGACATGAGATCTGCAGTCATCTGAAGCGACAGCAGATTTTTCCGGACGCCAGCGGAGAGAACGATATCGCCCATTACGGTTTCCCTTTATCGAATATGAAGCATGCCGCTTATGCGGTTCGTTTCATGTCGATAATGTTCTGGTAACCCTAATGGTTGGTAAAAAAGTCCCTAACGAGTGGTTAATCCTTGGAACTTTCGATCACTTTATTGCTGCGATTCAGGGAGCTTAGCC
>JAEYVN010000383.1 GCA_023431725.1 Pseudomonadota bacterium | reverse complement strand
GCCGACAGGCCGAGCTTGAACGCGATTTGTCGTTCGGGCGCCGCGGGCGGTCTAGTCGCCATCGTCGCGCTCTTTCGCAAGCTCCAGCGCGCGTTGATACACGTCACGCCGCGGCAATCCGGTGGCGGCAACGATCTCGCCGACCGCATCCTTGACCGAAACACGTTGCAGCGCTGCCCGTATCAACGCATCGACGTCGTCTGCTTGCGGTGGCGCTTCGTCGTCAGGCGGGGCGATCACGATGACGAATTCGCCGCGCGTTTCCGCGTCGCCGGCGTAATGCGCGGCGAGTGCCGTGAGTGAATCGCGCCGCACTTCCTCATGCAGCTTCGTCAGTTCGCGGCAAACAGCGGCTTCGCGCTGACCGAAGACCGCAGCGAGATCGGCCAGCGAATCGCCAATGCGGGATCCGCCTTCGAACAGCACGATGCTTGCTGGGATGCGCGCAAGCTCTGCAAGGCGCGCACGGCGTTGCGTTGTCTTCGCCGGCAGGAAGCCTTCGAACAGAAACCGGTCTGTAGGCAAGCCGGACGCAACGAGTGCCGTCAGCACCGACGATGCGCCTGGCAAGGCGGTGACATTCAGTCCGGCCTCTCGCGCCTCGCGCACGAGCTTGAAGCCGGGATCGGAAATCAACGGCGTGCCGGCATCCGAAATCAGGGCAACCGCCGCGCCTTCGGCCACGCGGGCGAGCAGCTTCGGCCGCGCCGTCGCTGCGTTATGCTCGTGATAGGGCGTCAGCGCCGTCTGAATGCCGTAATGATCCACCAGCTTGCGACTGACGCGGGTGTCTTCGCAGGCGATGAGGTCCGCGGCAGCGAGCGTTTCCAGCGCCCGCAGGGTGATATCGCCGAGGTTGCCGATCGGGGTCGCAACGAGATAGAGCCCTGCTGCCAGGCGCGGTGCCGCATACGCGGTCGCAGCGATGTGGAACTCGCGGCGCCGTTCGGGTTGCGTCATGGCAACACTCTCCAAGACTTCCGCCTCAACATGCCTGCTCCACGGTTAACCATTTTATGACAATATGTCAGATTGCACCCTCGGGGACTTTCTTCAGGCCTTACTTCGGCGCCTTGTCCAGTCTTACGTCGCGTTCCTGAGGATTTGTCTGTGTCCAGGATATTGCTGAACCCTGCTGTCTTGTCTCGCCGTCGTTTCGGCGTCTCCGCGCTGTCGCTTGCAGCCGCGGGCCTGACCGGTTGCGCCGGTGGCGGCGGATCGATCGGCACCCCGATCGGCGAGGCGCCGCCGGCGGCGCCCACGCCGCAGGACACCGGGGCCATCGGCAGCGGCCAGTTCAAGGCGGCGTTGATCCTGCCGCTTTCGGCCAATGGCAATGCCGGAATGGCTGCGCAATCGATGAAGAATGCCGCCGAGATGGCGCTGGCTGAATTCAACAGCCCGGACGTGCAGCTTGTGGTCAAGGACGACGCCGGCAATGCGGGCACGGCCCGCTCGGTTGCCGAACAGGCGATGGACGAGGGATGCCAGATTGTGCTGGGACCGTTGTTCGCGCCGGCGGTGAGGTCGGTCGGCCAGGTCGCGCGTCAGCGCGGTATACCGGTCATCGCATTTTCCACTGATGCGAGCATCGCCACGCGCGGCGTTTATCTGCTGAGCTTCCTGCCGGAATCTGATGTCGTTCGCGTGCTGTCCTATTCCTTTTCAACCGGCAAGCGTTCCTATGCCGGCCTTGTGCCCGACAACGCCTATGGTTCGGTCGTGGAAGCGGCGTTCCGTGAAGATGTTGCGCGCCGCGGCGGCCGTGTCGTTGCGATGGAGCGTTACCCCTCCGACCGCAACAAGCTCGCCGAGTCGGTGAAGATCGTCGCCCAGTCGGCGCGCAGTGCCGACGCGATTTTCGTGCCGGATGGCGCCGATACCGTTCCCTCTGTCGTGTCGGCCTTGCAGTCGGGTGGCGTCGATATCCGCCGTGTCCAGTTGCTTGGCACGGGCCTGTGGGACGATCCGCGCATCTTTAACGACGGAGCGATGCTCGGTGGCCTGTATGCGGCGCCCGATGCGTCGGGCTTTGCCGGTTTCTCCCAGCGCTATCGGAGTCGCTATGGACAGGAGCCGATACGCACCGCGACGCTCGCTTATGATGCTGCGGCTCTCATTGCGGCGCTGGTCCGCACCCAGGGACCGCAACGGCCGACCGATGAGATGCTGACCAATCCGTCCGGCTTCGCCGGCATCGATGGCGTCTTCCGCTTCAAGCCGGACGGCACCAATGAGCGCGGACTTGCTGTGCTGCGTGTTGCGGCGGGCGGCGGACAGGTCGTGAGCCCGGCACCGAAATCCTTCAACGGCTCGGCGTCCTGAATTGGAGTTGTCGTCCCCGCACACGCGAAGACGACATGAAATACAATCTGCCAGAGTTTTAGACCGCCGGAGCTTTACGCGGCGAGATCGGCAACCACCGCATCGAGGATCGGGAAAGCGGCCTGCGTCACCCGCAGATGCCCGGTCGATGTCGTTTCAACAGCGCCTTCCGCACGCAAGATAGCGATTCGCGCGTCATCGAGCGGACGACCGGAAATCGCAGCGTACCGTTCCGGATCGATGCCTTCCGCAAGCCGCAGACCCATCAGCAGATATTCGTCGGCGCGTTCCTCGCGCGTCAGCGCCTCATCGACGATCAGGCCATGGCCGAGCGATTCGACTCGCATCAGCCAGCTTTCGGGGCGCTTCTCGGTGGCGGTCGCGTAGCGGCGGCCATTCTGCTCGA
>JAEYVN010000376.1 GCA_023431725.1 Pseudomonadota bacterium | reverse complement strand
CATGGTTGCGCTCGGCCTTGCCGCGACTGATCGCGCCGAAGCCGCTCCCCTTCGTCCGGCCACCGTGACCGTCAACATCAACGAACCCGTGCAATACGCTAATGGCCGTTGCTGGCGGAACATCGGCTGGCATGGCGCCGGCTGGTATCCCTGCTGGCGTCCGGGTGTCGTCGTTGACGGCGGCTCATGGGCCTGGCACGATCATTACGCCTGGCACAATGCGTGGCACAGCGCCTGGCACGATACCTGGCATTCCTGGCACCGCAGCTGGCACGATCATGCGAACGGGCATGCGGGCAATCGCACTGTCGTTCGCCACAAGAAGGTCCATCGCGGCGCACGGCATGCCCATGCCCGCGCGCATCATCGTGGTGCGCATCACGGCGGCCATCATCGTGGCGGACATCACCGCTGATCGCTGTAGAAATCTTCAAATAAAAAAAGCCTCGAAGGATCAACGCCTGATCCTTCGAGGCTTTGCTTGTCGAAGTCCGTCCTAGAACTTGAGCGGCCTGGCCGACTGCACCTGCGGCAGCGCGCGGACGGCTTCCAGCACCTTCGGCGGCATTTCGCCATCGATCTCGATCAGCGCAACGGCGTTGCCGCCCGGCGCCTCGCGACCGACATGGAAGGTCGCGATGTTGATGCCGGCATCGCCCATCGTTCCTGAGAACTTGCCGATGAAGCCCGGCTTGTCGAGATTGGTGATGTAGACCATCGACGGGCCGAATTCCGCGTCCATGCGGATGCCCTTGATGTTTACGATCCGCGGGCGGCCGTCGGCGAACACCGTACCGGACACATTGCGGGTCCCGCCGTCGGTGAACACCGTGACCGTGATCAGGCTGTCGTAATCGCCTGCGGCCTCGCGCGTGACTTCCTCGACGATGATGCCGCGTTCCTTGGCGACGATCGGCGCCGACACGACATTCACATCCTGCAGCATCGGACGCAGGAAGCCGGCGACGGCGGCCGAGGTCAGCGCCTTGGTCTTCATCTGCGCAACATGGCCTTCATAGCTGATCTGAATCTTCTTCAGATCGCCTTCGGTCAGCTGACCGGCGAACGAGCCGAGCTTTTCGGCCAGTTCGATGAACGGCTTCAGACGCGGCGCTTCTTCCGCCGTGATCGACGGGAAATTCACTGCGTTGGAGATGGCGCCACGCAGCAGATATTCGGACATCTGGTCGGCCACCTGCAGCGCGACATTCTCCTGCGCTTCGGAGGTTGAGGCGCCGAGATGCGGCGTGCAGATTACGTTCGGCTGGCCGAACAGCGGATTCTCGTTCGCCGGTTCGGTGGAGAACACGTCGAAGGCTGCGCCGGCGACATGGCCCGAATCCAGCGCCGCCCGCAGCGCCAGTTCGTCGACAAGGCCACCGCGCGCGCAATTGACGATGCGCACACCCTTCTTGGTCAGCGTCAGCGCCTTGGCGTCGATGATGTTCTTGGTCTTCTCGGTCAGCGGCGTGTGCAGGGTGATGAAGTCGGCACGCTTGAGCAGGTCTTCCAGTTCGACCTTCTCGACACCGAGTTCGACCGCCCGCTCCGCCGACAGGAACGGATCAAAGGCGATGACACGCATGCGCAGGCCGAGCGCGCGATCGATGACGATCGAACCGATGTTGCCGGCACCGATCACACCCAGCGTCTTGCCGGTGATCTCGACACCCATGAAGCGGTTCTTTTCCCACTTGCCGGCCTGC
Organism: Pseudomonadota bacterium; assembly: GCA_023431725.1. Taxonomy (GTDB): domain Bacteria; phylum Pseudomonadota; class Alphaproteobacteria; order Rhizobiales; family Xanthobacteraceae; genus Pseudorhodoplanes. Next base: position 962 of record JAEYVN010000376.1, on the reverse strand, counting down.
GTCGAATGATCGGCGGCCGGAATCTGACGCGCCAGCGCCAGCATCAGCGTGATCGCGTGTTCGGCGGTGGTGATCGAATTGCCGAACGGCGTGTTCATCACGATGATGCCCTTCGCCGTCGACGCCGGGATATCGACGTTATCGACACCGATGCCGGCGCGGCCGATCACCTTCAGGTTCTTGGCATTCTCAAGAATCTTCTGCGTGACCTTGGTCGCCGAACGGATGGCGAGACCATCGTAGTTGCCGATGATTTCGGCGAGCTTGTCCTTGTCCTTGCCGAGGTTGGGCTGGAAATCGACCTCCACGCCGCGATCCTTGAAGATCTGCACGGCGGCGGGAGACAGCGCATCGGAGATGAGAACTTTGGGAGCCATGTTCTTGCTTCCTTCACCCTCCCCTTGAGGGGGAGGGTCGGCCCGAAGGGCCGGGGTGGGGTGATTTGCTTGAATTTCAAAAAAGCGAACGGCGGCTGAGGGAGACTTCACCCCACCCCGCTCGCTTTGCTCGCGACCCTCCCCCTCCAGGGGAGGGTAAGAACGATCAAGCCGCTTTCGCGAGCGACTCTTTTGCTTTCGCGTAGGCCCAGTCGAGCCAGGGCAGCAGCTTTTCGACATCGCTGCGTTCGACCGTGGCGCCGCACCAGATGCGAAGACCCGGCAGGGCATCGCGGTGATTGGCGAAATCGAAGGCGACGCCTTCCTTCTCGCACAACGCCACGAGATCCTTCACGAACGCCCATTGCGCATCGACCGACAAGGCGGTGACGGCCGGATCGACGATCTTCAGGCAGACCGAGGTGTTGGAACGCGTCGCCGCATCGACGGCGAGATTGTCCACCCACGCGGTGCGCGCGACCCAGTCATGGATTGCGCCGGCATTGCCGTCCGCACGGGCGATCAGACCCTTGAGACCGCCGGCCGACTTCGCCCATTGCAGCGTGTCGAGATAATCCTCGACGC
>JAEYVN010000258.1 GCA_023431725.1 Pseudomonadota bacterium | reverse complement strand
CGCTCGTCGGGCTGGGGGTTCGTTGCCATCATCCTGGCGATGGCGGTCTATATCTTCATCAGTCCGCATTTGCCGGGCGATTTCGCCACCCGCGCGGTCTCGCCCGAGCGTCTGGTCGTCTATCTCGGCCTCGACGTGAATGGCATCATCGGTTCGATTGTCGGCGTGGCGGTCTTGGTGGTGATCCCATTCACCATCATGGGGCAGGTCCTGGCGCGCACGGGTGGTGCGGACTTTTTTGCCGATCTGGCCAGTTCGGGCATGGGTCGCTTTCGTGGTGGCTCGGCCAAGATCTCGGTTGTCGGTTCCGGCTTGTTCGGCATGATTTCCGGCAGCGCCGTGAGCAACGTCCTTGCCGTCGGCATCGTCACCATTCCGATGATGATCAAGTCGGGCTTCAGCCGCTACAAGGCCGCCGCGATTGAATCGGTCGGATCGACCGGCGGTCAGTTGATGCCGCCTGTGATGGGCGCTGCCGCCTTCATCATGGCCGAGTTTCTTCAGGTCTCCTACGGGCAGGTCTGCATCGCCGCCGCGATCCCGGCCTTCCTCTATTACGCCTGTCTCTTCATCCACGTCGATCTGGAAGCGGCGAAGGAAAAAATCGGCGCGATGGAAATCGAGGGGGCGCCGTCGGTTGGCGAGGTGATGCGGTCGGGCTGGCACTTCCTGCTGCCGATCGCATTTCTTGTCTTCTCGCTGATGTACCCCGAAGTGACGCGGCTTACGCCCGAAAAGACCGCGATCGTCTGCACGCTCATCATCATGGTGTGTACGTATCTGTTCGGCTACCGCGGCAAGCGGCCGACGATCAGGGAAACATTGCAGGCGATCATCGATACCGGCCGTTTCTCGCTCGATATCATCCTGATCGGTGCAGCAGCCGGCATCATGGTCGGCATCATGAGCATTTCCGGTCTTGCGTTCGGCATGACGCTGCAGCTCATCGGTTTGTCCGGCGACAATGTCTTCCTGTTGTTGCTGATCATCGCCGTGCTGGCCTTCGTGCTCGGCATCGGCCTGCCCACCGTGAGTGTCTATATTCTGACTGCAACATTGCTGGCGCCGGCGTTGGTGAAGCTCGGCGTCACGCCGATGGCGGCGCATATGTTCGTCATGTACAACGGCATGCTGTCGATGATCACGCCGCCTGTTGCGTTTGCTGCCTATGCGGCGGCGAATATCGCGCGCACCGATGGCTGGACGACCGGATGGATCGCCTGCCTTGTCGGCTGGAGCACGTTCATCTTGCCGTTCCTGTTCGTGCTGACGCCAAGCCTGCTGATGGACGGCTCGGTGGCGGAGATCGTCTGGAATCTCGTGCGGGTATTGTTCGGGCTGTTTGTTGGTACAGCGGCGATCCTTGGCTTCTCGCTGGCTCCTCTTTCGAGGCCGATGCGCGCCTGTTACGGGCTGCTTGCCGCCGCCATCGTCCTGCCGCCTGCCGCCTTCGCCGCAGCGCCCTATGTAAATTATGTCGCCGTCGCAGTTGGCATCGGCTGCATTGTGCTCGAATATCTTCGCCGCAATGCAGCAAACGAAACCTTTGTGCAGACGTCGTAAGACTCCGGTTTGGTTTGACGGACAACCAGTGCCATGCATTATATTGCATATCGGCTGGGAGGACGCGCCGTGACTTCAACAATGACAAAGCCGGCACAAGCTACCGGAAAAGCACCATTTCGTCCCATTGCGTTTGCAACGCCTGCCGTGTTGCGCGAGCAGCGAGCCGACGGCTGCACGATATTGCGTGCCATCCAGCCGCTCGGCACCTATGTGCCCAATCTTGCCAAGCTGTTTCGTCATGCGGTGGAGCGGCATCCAGATCGCCTTTTTCTCGCAGAGCGCGATGTCAACGGCGCCTGGACCGGATTCACCTATGCGCAAGCACGCAAGAAGGTCGATGCCATTGCGCAGGCATTGATTGATCGTGGCCTGTCCGCCGAGCGGCCGGTGATGGTGCTGTCCGGCAATGCGGTCGAGCACGGGCTGCTGACGGTCGCGTGCTACACGGCGGGTATTCCCATCGCGCCAATCTCGGTCGCGTATTCACTGCAGAGCCAGGATCATGCCAAGCTCAAATATATCAACGAGCTACTGACGCCCGGCCTCGTCTATGTGTCGGATACGGCTCCGTTCGCGAAGGCTTTGGCGCACGTCGCATCGCCCATCGTCGCCGGCCGCAATGGCGCAAATCTGCCAGATGTCACGCTGTTCTCCGAACTTGAAAGCGCTATGCCGACGGCGAAGGTCGAACAGGCCGTCGAGGCCATCGGTCCCACCACGATTGCCAAGTTTCTTTTCACGTCGGGATCGACCAGCTTGCCGAAAGGCGTCGTCAATACCCATGACATGCTGACGGCCAACCAGCAGCAACTGGAGCAGATATGGCCGTTCGTCAAAGACGATCCGCTGGTGTTGCTGGATTGGTTGCCCTGGAATCATACGTTCGGCTCCAACCACAATTTCAATCTGATCCTTCAGCAGGCTGGTACGCTTTACATCGACGCCGGCAAGCCGGTGCCCGCCCTGATCGGGCAAACCGTGGCCAATCTGCGTGATGTTGCGCCGACCGCATACTTCAATGTTCCCGCGGGCTACGGAGCGCTTCTGCCGCACCTCGAAAAGGACGATGCATTGGCGCGGCATTTCTTCTCGCGCTTGCGTCTGTTGTTCTATGCCGGCGCAACCTTGCCGCAGGATATGTGGGACCGGCTCGAAACCTTGGCCGTGCGCATCACCGGCTATCGTATCCCGACGACATCGTCCTGGGGCACGACCGAAACGTCACCGCTGGCAACCTCGGCGCATATGCTGATCGAGCGCGCCGGCGTCATTGGGCTGCCGATGCCTGGTGTGGATTTGAAACTCGTGCCGGCCGGCAGAAAACTCGAACTGCGCGTGCGCGGCCCGA
>JAEYVN010000110.1 GCA_023431725.1 Pseudomonadota bacterium | reverse complement strand
TGCTGGCCGATCACGGCAGCGACATCGTAGCCTGCAGGCTCGATCGCAGGTGGGTGCGATCTTATCGGCAGGTCCAACTCCCCACCCACGACAAGGCCGGTCATTTTCGCCGGAACGGCGTGTATCTGATCACGGGCGGGCTTGGCGATCTTGCGCTCGCTTGCGCCCGCGATCTGACGAAGTCTCTTCAAGCGCGTATCGCCCTGGTGGGGCGTCTTGAGTTGCCGGAGCGCTCGACCTGGTCCAACTATCTCAAGACGCGCGGCAACAACTCGCGCGTTGGACGCGCCATCTCCGCAATCATGGAGATTGAGGCCTCTGGTGGCGAAATTTTATATGTGCGCGCCGATGTCGCCAATCCGGAACTGATGCAGCGGGCAGTCAAGCAGGTCATCGATCGCTTCGGAGTATTGAACGGCGTGCTGCACGCTGCCGGCATCGTGAAGGACGACCTGATTCAGCTGAAATCTGTGGTTGATGTCGAAGACGTGCTCGCACCAAAGGTGCTCGGCACGATGGTGCTCATCGAAGCGTTGAAGGACCATCCCGTCGAACTGCTGGTGCTGTTTTCTTCGACTTCGACCGATACGGCGCCAGCCGGGCAGGCGGATTACGTGGCGGCCAACGCCTATCTCAATGCCTTCGCCGAAAGCTGCGCACATTCGGGAGGGCCTCACGTTGTAGCGCTGCATTGGGGCGTTTGGAATGATGTCGGGCTCGCTGCGCGAGCGATCCGCCAGGCAGAGGACGATGTGCCTGCGCATTTAAGCGATCTCGCCAAACAACCATTGTTCGATGAACTCATCCATGAAGAAGGCACAGCTGCTCGGCTGACGCTACGCGCATCCGCCAGCCGACATTGGCTGCTGGACGAACACCGTCTGAAAACCGGTGAGGCGATCTGGCCGGGGACCGGCTATCTGGAGTTGATTGCCGAGGCCGCGCGCGAATGTGGCGTGCAGGGCGCGGTCGAAATTCAGGATCTCAATTTCCTAAGACCTCTCTACGTGCCGGACGGTGACGAGCGAGCAGTTCACGTCGTGGTGAAGCGCGAAGCGAACAAGCTCAACGTATGGATCGAAAGCCGTATCAAAACCGAGGATGGTGAAGCGACGCTGCTTCATGCCGAAGCGACCATCGGCTTCGTTCGTACGCCGCAGCCGCAGGCCATCGACATTCAGGACGCGATTCGGAGTCTCGGTGCGACGTCGCATCGTAACGATGGAGGCGTTATCGAGTTTGCGCAGGCAGCGCATCTGCGCACCGGCCAGCGGTGGAAACTCTTGCGCGAGATTTATACGAGCGATACCGGCGCGATTGCGAAATTGAAACTGGATGAGGCCTTCGAGGAAGACCATGCGAGTGGCTTGCTGGTGCATCCGGCTCTGGCCGATCTGGCGACCGGTTACGCGATGCAGCTCATTCCAGGCTACGACCCGAGCGCTGGACTCTGGGTGCCCGCGAGCTATGGCCGCTTTCGATTGTTTCACGCGCTTCCGGCGACGCTTTGGAGCTTCGTCACGTTATCGCGTGAAAACGCATTCGGGGAGGGTTTCGCGACTTTCGATGTGACCATTACCGACGACAGCGGCCGGGTGGTGGCCATGGTCGAGAACTTCATGGTCAAGCATCTCGACGTCAGCACGAATTTCCCGGCGGCGGTCAGGGACGTCAGCGGTGCCGTGCCGGTGGCGAACACAGCACAACAGGGCCGCGAGTTGTCGCCGGGACTAGCGCGCCTGGCCAACCAAGTGATGAACGGTATCACGCCCGAAGAGGGCGGCGAAGCGCTCCGTCGGGCTGTTGCGACCGGCTTGCCACAGATCATCGTGAGTTCGATGGACCTGACATCGCTTCAGGACGCTGCGGCTGAGCGCATTGCCGATGTAACTCCACTGGAAGGGCTGGAGCGCCCGATCACCGACAGCGCTTTTGTAGCGCCTGAGACCGAGATCGAGAAAACTCTTGCCGGGTTTTGGACGGAGTTGCTGGGCATCAAGAAGATTGGTGCAACTGACAACTTCTTCGATCTTGGCGGGCACTCTTTGATTGCTGTCCGGTACTTCCGGATGATCAAGAAGAAATATTCAGTCGACTTCCCGATTTCGGTGCTGTTCGAGGCACCGACCATAGGGCAGTGCGCAAAACTGATCGAACAATCGAGCGCAAATCAGGCCAACGTTCCGTCCGAAACCAACCCCGGCGCAATCAAGGACGCCCCCAAGATCCAGTTCAAGCATGTCATAACGATGCATGCCGGTCGTCATCCTCAGGCGACGCCGCTTTTCATCTGTGCTGGCATGTTCGGGAATGTTCTCAATCTCAGGCATCTTGCGCTGCATATCGGTCAGGATCGTCCGGTCTATGGTCTTCAAGCGCGCGGTCTTTACGGCGGAGAAGCGCCTCACGAAACCTTCGAGGAGATGGCCGCGAGCTATCTTGAAGAGGTCAGGGCGGTGCAGCCGTACGGGCCATATCTGCTCGGCGGCTTCTCCGGTGGCGGACTGGTGGCTTTCGAAATGGCGCAGCAATTGCGCGATGCGGGTGAAACTGTCGATCTGCTCGTGATGCTCGACACGCCCTATTACGAGCCGCAGGAGATCTCGCTGGCGGATCGGATGTCAATCCGGTTGCAGGACATTCGGCGTGAGGGCGCCATGTTCTTCAGGCGTTGGTTCCGAGATCGCGTGGCGCACGAACTTACGCGCGTGAAGAATATTTACCGGCCCGAGCAACCAGCTGCGGACCAGTTCAACAACCTGGAGATAGAAGCGGCTTTCTATCGTTCCTTATCCCGGTATCGCGCCCGGTTCAGCAGTTGTCCGACCTTATTGATGCGGCCGAAGCATGAGGTTGCATACAGGTTGCGTGACGGCCGCCTCTTGAATGTGCATCGTGGGATCATCAAGCCCGATAACGGCTGGACGCCCTATCTGGCAGACCTCACGATCGTTGAGGTGCCGGGCGATCACGACAGCATGGTGCTCGAGCCGATGGTTCGGCTGTTGGCCGCACAATTGCGGGAAGCGCTCCGGTCGGCTGAACAATCGTATCGGCCGACATTGCAGGCGGCTGAATAGGCAGGCATCGGGAACGCGTTGTGCTTATACCCGACATTCTCGCTGTTACTGCGCTGGCACTCGGGGCGGCCATCCTGGTCCCGGTGACGGTCGTCTTCGTCGAGACGGTGGCTTCATTCCGTAAGGCATACGGTGTCAGGACGTTATCTCCGGAGAGGCCGCGCATTGCGGTTGTGATACCAGCGCACGATGAGTCGCTGACCGTTGCGGCCGCTGTGCGGAATGTGAAATCTGCTCTGTCTCGCAATGACCGCATTGTGGTCGTCGCTGACAATTGCCAGGACAATACCGCCACGCTAGCCCGGCAGGCTGGTGCCGAAGTCGTGGAGCGCGTCGATCCGCATAAGCGCGGAAAAGGTTATGCACTCGATTTTGGTATCCAGCATTTGAAATCTGATCCGCCTGATGTCGTGGTGATTGTCGATGCTGATTGCCAATTAGAGCGCGACGCGCTTCAAAGGATCGCCGGTCTTGTGCTGGATGCCGACCGTCCGGTCCAGGCCCGCTATGAGATGCTCCGACGGCCTGCGAGTGCGGGAATGTATATCTCGCTGGCCAGCCTTGCCTTCCGGATCAAGAATTACGTTCGGCCGCTTGGATGCGCGCGTCTGGGCATCCCGTGCCAATTGATGGGCACTGGCATGGGCTTTCCTTGGCATATCGCCAGCCACATGAACCTTGCGACATCCGAGATCGTCGAAGATCTGGTTTTTGGTTTGGATCTCGCGCGGGCCGGATACCCACCAATATTCTGCGATGAGGCGCTCGTCACGAGTGAGTTTCCGGTGTCGCGCGAAGGTCAGGCGACGCAAAGGGCGCGCTGGGAAACGGGGCATCTCAATACAATCGTTCGATATGTTCCGGCTCTGCTGATCGCAGCATTCCAGCGGCGCGACATCAGGCTTCTTGGCATGGTGCTCGATCTTGCGGTTCCTCCGCTGGCATTCCTGGCGATCATCATTGGGGCGTTCGTGCTGCTGGCGCTTCCGATCGCTGTTTGGTCGGCCAATGTTGCGCTTTTCATTCTGGTTGTCGCTGTCGTCGCGTTGTTCGTGAGTGCGGTCATTCTTGCGTGGCTGCGCGCCGGTCGCGATCTGGTGTCCTTTCTCGAATTGGTTCGTGCTCCGGGCTATGTCCTGTCGAAACTCGGTCTTTATTGCCGCATCATTCTCGGGCGTAAGGTCGCGTGGATCAGGTCCAGGCGGGAGGCAGATGAGCCTAAGTCCGATGTCGGATAGGCCAAACGAGCATCGGATCTTGCGACCGGATCGGGAAAAGTACGCCGTCTAAGGATCTTGGGTATGCGTTTATGAATCAGGATCAGATTTTTCTTGTAACCCATGTTGGGTTGAAGAACAGGCGTGGCCAATTGTGCATCGACGACCAGACGGCCGCTGGACTCGTGCGCTGGGGCGAGAATTTCGAACACGTTGTCTATGCGGGCATCGAGGACGCGGCTGAAGCGAATACATCGTCGTCCCATTGGGTTGCGATCAAGGATCTGCCTTGTGCCGATCGGCTTGAGATTGTGACCATGCCAAATGCCTACAAGGTCAGTCATTTTCTGAGCAATTATCGACCAGTCAGGGCAAAGCTGGCGAGGCAGATCGCGCGGAGCAAATATCTGTGTTTCACTTTGGGCGCATTGACGGGGGACTGGGCGGCGGTTGCGGGAGTCGAGGCGATCAGGCAGCGCCGACGATACGCGGTCTGGTTTGACCGGGTAGAACATGAGGTCATTCGCTCGCATCTGCCAACGATGCCGTTCAAGCGCCGTGTGAAGGAGACATTGTCACTTCCATTGATGCGAAAATATCACCGCTACCTGGTGCAGCGCAGCCAGTTGGGCCTGTTTCAGGGCAAGGACTGTTACAACTATTTCAGTCAGTTTACCGACAACGGCTTCTGCGTATACGACACACACACCAAGCCGGAAGATATGGTCAGCAAGACTGACATGGATCAAAAAATCCGCGGTTTGATGTCGGGCGAACCGTTGCGCATCTGCTATGTCGGTCGCGCCACCGAAATGAAAGGCCCGCTAGACTGGATCGGTGCTCTCGAGAGGCTTCGCGACGCGGGAGTCGCGTTCAAAGCGTCGTGGATCGGCGATGGCCCGCTGCTTGAGCAAATGCATGGCGTTGTAGCAGAGAGAAATTTGACCAAACATATTGAATTGCCGGGATTTTCATCTGACCGAGCGGAAATTTTCTCGACGCTGCGGCGGGCGCATATCTTCATGTTCTGTCACAAGACTCCCGAATCGCCTCGATGTCTGATCGAATCGCTGGTGTGCGGTACGCCGATCATCGGCTATGAGAGCGCGTATGCACGCGATCTGGTTGATGATGGCGGCGGTGCATTTGTCAATGTCGGTGATATCGCGGCGCTGAGTGAGCGGGTGATCGCACTCGATAGAAGCCGTGGAGCGTTGGCGGCCATGGTGCAAGCCGCTGCGCATGACGGCAGACGGTTCGACGAGGAGACGCTGTATCGTCAGCGCGCTTTGCTTATTCGCGAGAAGCTTTAGCGTGAGCAACATGTTTCATTTTGCAGATACGGTATTTGGACGTCGGGCCGCATCGGGGTTGCGCCAAGCAGTGAAGGGCTGTCAACGTCGTAAATGCATTCTTGTTGCCGTGTTTGTCGTTTTTCAAGTCACGTCGTCCGCGGCGCAGACCGCAAGACTATCGGCGGATTCAATGGTTCACTCATCGAAGCACGAGCGCTCGCATCCGCAACGCATTTTTATTTCCGGACATAGTCTCACAGATCAGCCGATTCCGCGTTATGTGGCGGCGATAGCCGAAAGTCTCGGTCGGCCATTGTCGTGGAATCGTCAGCATCTGGAAGGTTCGTCGATCAAGCAACGTAGCCGCGGCAGCGAAGCCGGCACGCCGCAATGGTCGGGATATTCTCAAGGGATCGATGACCGGAACGAGCCGGTCAATGTGCTGGCGGAATTTCAGAAGCCAAGCCGTCACCCCGATCAGCCTTACGATGCGCTGCTCATCACCGAGCAGCACGCTCTCCTGGGCTCTCTCGTCTGGAACGATACAGTCTTCCACTTGCGCAGCTTTCAGGATCGGTTCGCCGCGCATAATACGGCGGGGATCACCTATTTCTACGAGCCATGGCTCTCGCTTGATAACAAGAGCGATCCCAAGCGGTGGATCGCCTACGAAAGGGCCGCGGCTCCTGTCTGGGAATGCATCGTTAGTCAGTTGAACCGGACCATCGGATCGGAGGGACGGAAGGATCGCCTCGTCCGAATTCCGGCTGCGCTCGCGCTGGCCGAACTGATTGAACGGGCCACCGCCACTCCCGGCGTTCCCGCGGTGACGCAATCCAGTGTGCGATCGACTGTCGACAGTCTGATCAGGGACAATGTGCATCTGACGCCGCTCGGTGCATATTTCGTGGCGCTCGTAACAGTTGCTGTCATGCTGGAAAAGTCTCCTGAGGGCGCCTGGCATCCCCCCGAGGTGACCGACCGGCAGGCTGCTGCTCTACAGCGCTTTGTTGCCGAATTCGCAAATCAGCAACGGCCGACTGCGCTGACGCTATCGGACTGCCGTCGTTATGTTGTTCGGTCGTTTCTTTGGACGTTCCTTGGCTATATTGACGCTGCCGTCTGGCGCAACGAGATGGGCTATTTTCGTTCTCTCTATTTGCGCTCGAAGCTGGCGGCTCAATGGATGGTTCTTTTCCTTCGCGACGGCGTCAGTAATCCGTTCGACGAGGCGGCCTACAAGCGGCGCTGACGCAATGTCGTGGTGAGCTTCAAGGGCGGCGGTGGCAACACCGGCTTCGGTGCAATCGCCCGTTGCCTCTCGCCGGAAACCTTGATCTGGTGCGCCAGCCCGAACGTCATCCCCATGGCAATGCCAAGGATGTACTGAACATCCTTCATGACGATCACATACTCGAAATAGCTGTGAATATAGGTTGCCAGAAACCCGGTAGCGAGTCCGAGAAGTAAGTCTCCTCGTGGATCGTTGCGCTGCGATTTCCAGACATATTTCAGCGCGATCCACAGCGGGCATGCGCACAGGATAATGAAGGAAATGAATCCGAGATAGCCCGCCTCGGCGGCCGCCAGCATATATGCGTTGTGTACGGTATTGTTCAGGTTTGCTTCGTTGGGATAGACGCCCGCGCGGATTGAATAGCCATAGTTTTTGCCGACATAGGAATAGTGATTGACGCCGACACCGAAGGGGTGGTCGTCGAGCATCAACCGGGCGGCGCGATTGAAGGCCGCACGTTCGTCGTATTCGTGCTCCATTAACGGGTCGCGCTCAAATCGCTTTTCGAGAGTTTGGTATGCGATTGGTGCCATCACGGCGACGACCAGAACGCCTGCGAGACCGATCATCGCC
>JAEYVN010000052.1 GCA_023431725.1 Pseudomonadota bacterium | reverse complement strand
GTGCACGCATTCCCATCGTCTCATCGCTCGGTTCGACCGAAACCGCTTCGCCGGCAACGCTCGGCTGGTGGGGCACCGGCGTGTCGGGTTCGCTCGGCCTGCCGATCCCCGGCATCGAGGCCAAGCTGATCAAGGTGAACGACGACGACATGGAAGTGCGCTTCCGTGGCCAGGGCATCACGCCGGGTTATTGGCAGCAGCCGGAAGCAACGCGCAACGCTTTCGACGAGGAAGGATTTCTGAAGATCGGCGATGCCGTGCGCTTCTCCGATCCGCAGGATATGTCCGCCGGCCTCGCCTATCACGGACGCCTGTCGGAAAACTTCAAGCTGACCACCGGCACCTGGGTCATCTCCGGCCTGCTGCGCCTCGATCTGATCAAGGCCTGCGAGCCCTATATGCAGGATGCGGTGATCATCGGCGAGAATCGCAGCGACATCGGCGTTCTCGTCATTCCCAACCCGAATGCCGATCGCGCGACATTGACCGACGCGCTGCGCGGGAAAATCGAAGCCCATAATGCGCGGGAGGCCGGCAGCAGCCGCAGGATCGCACGCGCCATGATCATGACGGATTTGCCGGACATCGATGCCGGCGAAATCACCGACAAGGGCTACCTCAACCAGCGCCGCATCATCACGCGCAGGGCCTCGCTGATCGAAGCACTCTACAGCGAGGTCCCTGACGCATCTGTCATGCTATTCTCGAAATAAGAACACATCGAACTGAACCAGGGCGGTTACATCCCATGATTGATCTCGACAATATCGTCGCCATCGACATCCACACCCACGCCGAAGGCCCCTGCGGCACGCACACGTGGGAAGACGGCGCCGAATTGCGCGAGGGGATGAAGGCCTATTTCAAGCAGGACCTGTGGGCGCCGACGATCCCCGAGATCGCCGACTACTACCGGCAGCGCAAGATCGCGCTCGTCAACTTCCAGGTCGACTGCGAACATCATCTCGGCATCCGCCGCTACGCCAATGAGGAAGTTGCGCGGCTGGCCAACGAGAATTCCGACATCATGATCCCGTTCGCCTCGATCGACCCGCACAAGGGCAAGCTCGGCGCACGCGAGGCGCGACGGCTGATCGAGGATTTCGGCGTGCAGGGCTTCAAGTTTCATCCCTCTCAGCAGGGCTTCTACCCTCACGATCGCATGGCCTATCCGCTCTATGAGGTGATCCAGGAATACGGCAAGCCGGCGCTGTTCCACACCGGCCAGACCGGCGTTGGCTCGGGCATGCGCGGCGGCTATGGCATCAAGCTCGAATACTCAAACCCGATGCATCTGGATCAGGTCGCGATCGATTTTCCGGACATGAAGATCGTGATGGCGCATCCCTCCTTTCCCTGGCAGGACGAAGCGCTCGCGGTCGCGCAGCACAAGCCCAACGTCTATATCGACATGTCGGGATGGTCGCCGAAATACTTTCCGCCGATCCTCGTGCGCTACGCAAACTCGCTGCTCAAGCACAAGATGCTGTTCGGTTCGGATTTCCCGGCCATCACGCCGGACCGCTGGCTGGCCGATTTCGAGAAGATCGATATCAAGCCAGAGGTACGGCCGTTGATCCTCAAGGAAAACGCCATCCGGCTGCTGGGACTCTAGGGCGCACCCGGAACGGGCGCAGACGCCCGGAGTTCTTGGAGCGGAGGTATCCATGAAACCGCGCGCATTGTCCGAAAATCTGGACCACCTGAAGACCGAAGACGATATGCAGCGGGAAACGCTTGGGCCGCGCGGTGTGCCCGGCGATCCCGACCCTGCGCGCATGACGCCGCAGCTGAGAAAAAACACGCCTAAGGATATCGATGACGGCCACACAGCCTGAGGCTGCAATCTGACACTATCCAGTCGTGCGCGGAACATCGCCGGAGCCGCCGCGTTGGAGCGTCCGGGGACAAAACCAACAACACTGAGCTGATGAAACAACACCCGTTGTACGGATTTCTATGCGCTGCCTGTGGACGCTGCCTTGAAGAGCTGTCGTCGTGGCAATTGGGAAAGGAGCGCTTCTATTGCGGCGTCATCTGCAAGGAGGTCGACGAGCTGGCCAAGGTGCCTGCGCGATCAAGGCCGAGCGCGAGCCGCAAAGCCGTCTAGGCGGCTACCCATCATCAAGTCATTGATTTTACTGAGGATTGGCTGGGGAACTAGGATTCGAACCTAGATTGACGGAGTCAGAGTCCGCAGTTCTACCATTGAACTATTCCCCAAGAACACGTCGCGGCGCGGGGCCGGATGCGTCGGAATCGCCGATACATATACGGCACCGCGGCGCATTTCAAATACGCAGTGGTTCCTTGTCCGCTCTTTCTTCAACCGGCCGTGGATCGGGCCTCGACACCACATAACCAGCACACGCCAGCAACATCCCCGCAACCAGCAGCGCCAGCCAGGGCGCGGGCCAGGCAGAGATATAAAATATCACAAAGCCGGCGGTCATCCCGGCGCAGGCCATCGCCTTCGATGACCGAGAGACCGCGCCGTAAGCCTGCCAGTCCCGCAATGTTTTTCCGAACCGCGGATGATCGAGCAGCCAGAGTTCCAGCCGCGGTGACGATCGGGCAAAGCACCAGGCTGCCAGAATGAGGAAGATCGTCGTCGGCAGCAGCGGTGTCACGGCACCGATAATTCCGAGCACCAACATGAGGCAGCCGAGGCAGAAAAAAGCGCCGCGCTTCAGGCTGACGGCGGGGTTAGGCCCGAGGCGGGCAGACACCTTCATCCGTATTGGCTCCACGACCCGCGACACCCCTGCGACAGCATCTGCATCAAGGACGAACCTCTCCGGCTGGTTCCGGACGACAACCCGGGCGATCTCCTGCGGCGTTCGTCTGATCGTTAGGGCGGAAGAATTTCATGTTCAAGCGCAATGATTTGGAGCGTTTCCAACTCGTGGAGGGCGCGAGCCAAAACGCGCCCGGCCCGTTCCCTTATCCGCCGTAGATGGGCCCCGTGATGTTCTGCCCAAACGAGGCGAGCGCTCATATTTGTCGCTTCACGAAACAGTTTTGCTCTCTGGCAATTAACCGAGACCGCAACGATCTACCCACCGACCGATCTTTCTAACCAAGCCGAAACTTTTGGACACGAGGATGCCCGCCGCCAGTGCATGCGTGATTCGATAGACGGCGCCCAATAACGGACCCCACGGAATGACACGATACGATCGCCCTGCGCATCCCGCGATCAAGATGATGGCGTTTATCGCCTTTCTGATCGGGCTGGGCATCGCCATGGAAGGCTATAATCAGGCCCACTCCTATCTTAGCGGCCAGAATTCTCTTAGCGGCCAGAATTCCGTCGCCAGCAGCGCATCGGCAGCAACCGACGGTCGCGCAGTCAAAGACCAGTGATGCCTCGCCGCCTTGCAGGGCTTACTGCACGGCACGACTGATCTTGACCTTGGGCCTCGGGCTGTCTTCCCCGGCAACATCTGAGCATCCGAACGCCTGCTGGACCGCTCAAATTAAGGGCGCGGATGCCTCTGGCATTGTCGGCATGATTGTGAGCGATATGGAGGACAGATCCATATCCTGACCTGACATGCGCCACCCTGCCCCTGACCTTCAAACCGTCGTTGCCGAAATCGCGGACGACATGCGGCAGCGACACGATCGCGGCAATGTCGCGACCTATATTCCCGAACTTGCGCGCGTCGATCCGCAGCAATTCGGCCTCGTCGTGATCGATAACGACGGCAATGTCGCCGCCGGCGGCGACAGCGATGTGCGATTCTCGATCCAGAGCATCTCGAAGGTCTTCACACTGACATTGGCGCTGGGCCGGATCGGCGACCGGCTATGGAAGCGGGTCGGCCGTGAACCCTCTGGCAGCGCGTTCAACTCCATCGTGCAACTCGAATACGAAAAAGGCGTGCCGCGTAATCCCTTCATCAATGCCGGGGCGATTGCCGTCACCGACGCGATTCTGTCGGGGCACCGCCCGCGAGAGGCGCTCGGCGACATCCTGCGCTTCATGCAATTCGTTTCCGACGACTCCTCGATTTACATTGATGAAGCGGTGGCGGCGTCGGAGGAACGCACCGGCTTCCGCAATGTGGCCCTCGCCAATTACATGAAGTCGTTCCAGGTGCTCGATAACCCGGTCGATTTCACGCTGGGCGTCTATTTCCATCACTGCGCAATCGCGATGTCATGCCGGCAGTTGGCGACGGCCGGACGCTTCCTCGCCCATCTCGGCCGCAACCCGGCAACCGGGCTTTCGGTCGTGCAGCCGGAACGGGCCCGCCGCATCAATGCGATCATGCTGACCTGCGGCCATTACGATGGATCGGGAGAATTCGCCTATCGCGTCGGCTTGCCGGGAAAGAGTGGCGTCGGCGGCGGCATTCTTGCCGTCGCGCCGGGCAAGGCCTCGATCGCGGTGTGGTCACCGGGACTGGATGACAACGGCAATTCGCATCTCGGGCGGATGGCACTCGAGTTGCTGACCAGGCGCATGGGCTGGTCGATCTTCGGCACGTGAGAAAGGCCCCGGCCCATGACAGGTCGGGCAGCAGGCATCTGAACGCAGCGGTCAGTTCTTGCGCGGCGTCTGCTCGGCTTCCCGAATGGCTTCGTCGTGATACCAGGCGCTGCCGCTGGACGCGCAGTTGACGCGCGGGTTGGCGAGAGAGGATTTGAGGGGGTCGTTGGCCTGACCGCCGATTGCGAAGCGGCCACGAGCGGGAAACGCGTAGATCTTTGCGGGCCCGCGATTGAGACTTGTCATCGTCCGGATCCTTTTGAGATCGCACAAACGCCCATTTCCGAGTCGTCTGCACCTCGGACGAGTATAAGCGCTTCGCTTCCAAAATGATCCTTCTGCCTCACAAAATATCAGCGTTTGCCTACATTATGATCTTCACCGTGCCTGCTTAGCAAAAAAGCAACTTCAAAACGGTGCAAAACCGGCTTGATCCGTGACTGCTGCTTAAAAAGGCAGCGCCCTGCAAACTGGCACGTTAAATGCTTGCTAACGCCTGCCGGCGGCCGGGCGCGAGCCGGCAACTGAGCACGCATCAGATTTTCTACACTTCGCGTCATCAGAGATGAGAAACCAATGACAAAGTACAAGCTCGAGTACATTTGGCTCGATGGCTACACGCCGGTCCCCAATCTGCGTGGCAAGACCCAACTCAAGGATTTCGACAGCTTCCCGACGCTCGAGCAATTGCCGCTCTGGGGCTTTGACGGTTCCTCGACCATGCAGGCCGAAGGTCACAGCTCTGACTGCGTGTTGAAGCCCGTTGCCATTTATCCGGACGCTGCGCGCAAGAACGGCGCGCTGGTCATGTGCGAAGTGATGATGCCGGATGGTGTCACCCCGCATCCGTCGAACAAGCGCGCGACCGTCCTCGACGACGCCGACGCATGGTTCGGCTTCGAGCAGGAATACTTCTTCTACGAGAACGGCCGTCCGCTCGGCTTCCCGGAAGCGGGTTATCCGGCGCCGCAGGGCCCCTATTATACCGGCGTCGGCTACAGCAACGTCGGTTCGATCGCCCGCGAGATCGTGGAAGAGCATCTTGAGCTCTGCCTCGCTGCCGGCATCAACCACGAAGGCATCAACGCCGAAGTCGCGAAGGGCCAGTGGGAATTCCAGATCTTCGGCAAGGGCTCACGCACCGCGGCCGACCAGATGTGGATCGCCCGTTACCTGATGATGCGCCTGACCGAGAAGTACGGCATCGATATCGAATGGCACTGCAAGCCGCTCGGCGATACCGACTGGAACGGCTCGGGCATGCACTCGAACTTCTCGACCAAGTACATGCGCGAAGTCGGCGGCAAGGACTATTTCGAAGCGCTGATGAAGCAGTTCGAAAAGAACCTCGAAGACCACATCGCCGTCTACGGTCCGGACAACCACATGCGTCTGACCGGCAAGCACGAAACGGCGCCGTGGAACAAGTTCTCCTACGGCGTTGCCGATCGCGGCGCGTCGATCCGCGTGCCGCACTCCTTCGTCAACAACGGCTACAAGGGCTATCTGGAAGATCGTCGCCCGAATTCGCAGGGTGACCCCTACCAGATCGCTTCCCAGATCCTGAAGACGATCTCGGAAGTGCCGACTTCCGCCAAGGCTGCGGCCTAAGCTTCCAACAACAGGCATGAGGCATCCACCTCATGCCTTTTTTTATTGCTGGCGCGCTGAGGCCCGTTTCCTTGAAGGGCGCCATCGATGTTCGGCATCGGTCTTTGATGTTGCGCCATTGAGGACGATGTCGCGGGGGAGGCACTTGGTCGTCCCTCCCCCGCCCTTATCATGCCCTCAACTTCGCCAACAGGTCTTGCGTCGGACTTGCTCCTGATATCAGGGAGCAACCGATAGCCGACCTGTCATGGTCGGATGGAAGCGACAATAATACTCGACGTCGCCGGCATCCTTCAGCACAAGCGTCGCCGCAGCCTTGGGCTTGATCATCACGTCCCAGCCGCCCCGCTTGGTTGCGGTATGCGCCACGATGTCGTTGTTGATCCACTGGATGGTGTCACCGACTTTCGCGCTGATCTGCGCCGGTGAGAAGACCAGACCTTCGATCGTGACCTTGATCGTGTCCGCATGCGCCGTACCGACATGCGCAACCGACAGGATCAGCAACATGGCGGCTGCATAGCATCCTCGTGACATGACGCCTCGCAACAAGGGTTATTTGACCGAAATATTTTCGGCGTGCTTCTGATGACCCTGGAAGATCTTGAGCCCGGTCTGCAGAAGATTTTTCAGTTCGGCGTTGCTTGCCTGCGGAATCAGCGCCGTCTCGAGCGCATTGTTCACCGCCTTATGGTAAGCGACTTCATTGGCGATATAAGCCTTGTCGTAAGCAGCACCGCTCAATTTCGCCAGTTCAGCCTGTTTGGCGGCGGCCTGCTTGGACAAGGCACGGCTGGTGTCGTTGTCCTGCGGCGTGACGTTGAGCTTTTTAACGAGATCGAGCGCCTGCTTGTTCACCGCCTGATGATCGCGCACCATGTCCTGCGCGAAAGAAACGACATCCTTGTTCTTTGATTTCGCAATCGCCTGCTTGGCCGCGGTGATATCGATCTCGCCCGCGGTATAAGCGACATGCGCGATCTGCGGATCAATGAGCTTGGCTTCGCCCTGCGCGAAGACTGCACCGTTGCAAAGGAAGATGACGGCGATCACCGCGCCGTAGCCAACGCACGGGCCTGTCCTGAATCCTGTGAGCATGACATTCTCCTCTTCCCGGACCGTGGTTAGCGGAACCGGGCTCGTTCAACTGGCCGTGCTCTTTGGATGAATGAAGAACCGAAAGGTTCCTGAAAATTATTCGGCCAATCGGAGCCGCTTCATCACCGCCGCGGTGACGCCCGCGCAGCGGCGGCCTGCAAACGGAAATGCATCCATCAGGATCGGTCCGATCTGCTTGTGGAGTTGCTCGCGCACCATCCGCCGCGCTCGATGCAGCCTGGTCTTGACCGTCTCCGGCTTCAGCCCGAGCAGATCGGCGGTTTCCTCGACACTCA
>JAEYVN010000049.1 GCA_023431725.1 Pseudomonadota bacterium | reverse complement strand
TGGCAAAGCGGTCCCGTCGGCGACCCTGCGCATCGCCAATGCACTGATGCTGGTGAATGCCGCGGCGACCGTTCCGCCGGTGTTCGAGGAAACGATCCGCACGCAATATGGCTCGGAGATTTTCAAGGGCGCGACGGTCGATACGGTCAACAGCTGGGTCAAGTACAAGACCGAAGGCAAGATCGACAAGATGCTGGAACGCCTCAATCCCAACTACTCGCATGTGCTGCTCAACGCGGTCTATTTCAAAGCGCCGTGGCAAAGCGCCTTTGCGCCGTCGGCGACGCGCGACCGGCCATTCACGCTGGCCAGTGGCGAACAGGTCAGCGTTCCGACCATGTCGCAGCAGGGCGGTTTCGCGATTGCCAAGGGCGATGGCTATGCGGCGATCCGTCTGCCTTATGCGGCGGATGGTCTGTCGATGACGATCGTGCGGCCCGACGAGGCCGCGGGGCTCGACAGGCTGATCGCCGGATTGGACGGCGCAAAGACGGATGCCATTCTGCAGGCGGTGCGCGAGGCGCAGAAGCGCAATGTCGCGCTATCGATGCCGCGCTTCAAATTCGAGTTCAAGGCCGAGCTGATCGCGCCGTTCAAGAGCTTCGGCATGCGCAAGGTGTTTGATCCGGCGCAATCGGATCTCTCCGGTCTCACCGGCAAGCCGCGCAGCGAAGCGCAATCGGCGATCGACCAGATCGTCCATCGTGCCGTGATCGAGGTGGCCGAGGAGGGCACGGAAGCGGCCGCTGCAACGGCCGTTGTCGTCACGACACGGGCGATGCGGCAGGAGGAGGTCGAGCGCTTCCGGATCGACCGGCCGTTCCTGTTCTTCATCACCGACGACAGGACCAGCGCCATTCTGTTCGAGGGGCGCGTCAGCGATCCGCGGAGTTAATTGCCGCCTCGAAAGGCTCGAGCCAGCGATCAGCTGCTTCCCGTTTCGCGAACTTTTTTCAGTTTCAACCAATGGCGTGTTAGCATTCATCCGCAACCGGGGAAGCGCACATGCTCAAATTGGCCTTGCATGCGGTAACAGCGACAATTCTTGGATTGTCGATCGTCAGCGCTCACGCGCAGACTTCCACTTCGCCTTCTCCGGCCTCGAAGAGCGTCGCTTCAACGACGGAGCCGCCGACAGCCACAAAGCGCGACGCGCGGAAGAAACAGCGGGCGGCCAAAAAAGCTGAACGCGCGGAAATCCGAAAGCGGCGTGCGCAATGCTTTGATGAAGGCAAGAGTCAATCGCTCGCCGGGCAGCCTTTCATAGACTTCGTAAGAACTTGCACCAACAAGGCCCCGTAGGCGCCTAAGCCTCTTTCCGCATGCGTCCCTTGCCGCCGCGGGCGGCGATGTCGGCCACGAGCGACGCCAGATTGCCGTGCGTCGACAGCGACAGTCCGGCATCGGACGGCGCATCGGACCGGCCCGGATCAGGCAGGCAGGCGCGCTGGAAGCCGAGCTTGGCTGCTTCCTTCAGGCGTGCCGGCGTTTGCGCGACCGGACGGATCGCACCCGAAAGCGACACTTCCCCGAAATAGACACCGTCCGCCGGCAGCGGTGCACCGGCAAGTGAAGATACAAGCGCCGCTGCTGCCGCGAGATCGGCGGCCGGCTCGTTGATGCGCAGGCCGCCGGCGACATTGAGATAGACATCGTGCGATGCGAGCTTCACGCCGCAATGCGCATCGAGCACGGCGATCACCATCGACAGGCGGCTCGGGTCCCAACCGACCACGGCGC
Organism: Pseudomonadota bacterium; assembly: GCA_023431725.1. Classification (GTDB taxonomy): domain Bacteria; phylum Pseudomonadota; class Alphaproteobacteria; order Rhizobiales; family Xanthobacteraceae; genus Pseudorhodoplanes. The sequence goes on along the minus strand of JAEYVN010000049.1, from coordinate 7,572 downwards.
GGCGCGGCGTACCGAGCGCGCTTGGCGCCACCAGCGCCTGGATTTCAACCAGCACCGGCCGCGTGCCTTCGATGCCGGCGAATACGGCCGTACCGGGCGAGCCGAGATCGCGCTCGGACAGAAACAACTCGGACGGGTTCTGCACCTCGCGCAAACCGAGACCGGTCATCTCGAACACGCCGATCTCGTCGGTCGGGCCGAAGCGGTTCTTCACCGCGCGCAGGATACGGAATTGATGCGACCCTTCGCCCTCGAACGACATCACCGCATCGACCATGTCTTCAACCACCCGCGGGCCGGCGATTTGTCCGTCCTTGGTGACATGGCCGACGAGGATCACGCAGGCACCGCTGCGCTTGGCAAAGCGGATCAGGGCCTGTGCCGAGGTGCGCACCTGCGTCACCGTGCCGGGCGATGACTCCACCGTGTCGGTCCACATGGTCTGAATGGAGTCGATCACCACAAGACGCGGCAACTCGCCGGTCGAGAGTGTGGCAATGATGTCTTCGACCGAGGTTTCCGACGCGAGCTCGACCTTGGCGTTGACCAGTGCGAGACGTTCGGCGCGCAGGCGCACCTGTGCCACCGCTTCTTCGCCGGAGATATAGACGGAGCGCTGCTTCAGATTGGCGAGTGCCGCCGCGACCTGCACCAGCAAGGTCGATTTGCCGATGCCGGGGTCGCCACTGAGCAGCAGTACCGATCCGGGCACGAGGCCGCCGCCGGTGACGCGATCGAATTCGCCGATGCCGGTCGGGATGCGCGGCGCATCCTTGATCTCGCCTCCGGAAAGAGATTGCAGCGCGAAAGCGCGACCGCGTCCCGACGCCTTGCCGGGCCCGGCCTTGCCGAGCGGCGGCGCCACCGCTTCCTCGGCCAGCGTGTTCCACTCGCCGCAGGACTCGCACTTGCCCTGCCAGCGGTTATAGACCGCACCGCAATTCTGACAGATGAAGGAGGGGCCTTTGCGACTCATGAGTCTATCGAGGCGTTAGGCGGCGCGATAAGTCAATCGTTCTTGTAAATCCGCGCATAGCGGCGGCCAAGGCTGGTGAGCACTTCGTAGCCGATGGTGCCGAGCATATCGCCGGTCGCATCGATGTCGCGCTCGTCGCCGATCACGGTCGCGTAGTCGCCGCGTTTCACGCTGCGCTCCGCAAGGTCGGTGACATCGAGCGCGGTCAGATCCATCGAGATGCGGCCAACGATCGGGCAGGCGCAACCCTGCAGGAACAGCGTGCCGCCCGGTCTCTGGTCGTCGCCGCTGACTGTGCGGAAGAAGCCGTCGGCATAGCCCAACGTGACGACGGCGATGCGCGATGGCCGGCGCGCAGTCCAGGTGGCGTCGTAGCCTACGGTTTCGCCGAAGCCGACATTGCGGACTTGCGCCACGCGCACCTTCAGATCGACCACCGGCTTCATCGGATTTTTCTTCGATGGCGTCGGATTGACGCCGTAGAGCGCAGCGCCAGGGCGCACCAGATCGAGATGCGCCGCCTGGTCGACGAAAATGCCAGAGGAATTGGCGATCGAGGCCGGCACGCCACGATACAGGGCGCGGATATCACGGAAGCTCTGCAGTTGCTGGGCGTTGCGCGGACTCTCGGCGAATTGTGCGGCCACGAAATGGCTGATCAGCAGCGACAGCCCGTGGTTCTCGGCATTGATGCGCGGCGCAAAGGCGGCGGCTTCCTCGATCGACATGCCGAGCCGGTTCATGCCGGTGTCGACATGCAGGGCGTAACCGCCATCCCATTTGTTCACATGGGTGAAGGCGTCCCATTCGGCGATTTCGGCGGTCGAGCCGATCACCGGCCGCAGATTATGGTCGGCGAAGACCTGCCCGGTGCCGGGCGCCAGGCCATTGAGCACGTAGATGTCGGCTTGCGGAGCGACCTTGCGCAGCCGTTTGCCTTCGGAGAGTTCGGCGACGAAGAAAGTCGTGCAGCCGGCCTTCGACAGTCGCTGCGCCACCGGCTCGAGGCCAAGCCCATAGCCGTCGGCCTTCACGACGGCGGCGCATTCCGCGGGCGTCGACGCGGAGCGCAGGATCTTCCAGTTGGCTTCGACGGCCGACAGATCGATGGTCAGGATGCCGCCGGCCTCGTCGACAGGGGCACCGGCGGCGATCGTCGCGGCGGCTGTGTCCTGCGTTGCTTCGGTTGACGGCGAGACTGGAAGGGACCCCTGCATCGAACTCACATCGGGAAAGAATTGGAAAATTTCAGATCAGCCTGAAGCGAATGGACGATCGGCAATAGCGAGAATTGCGATTTCCTGAAACGACTTTCAAACCGACGCGACCACGAACCTGTATCGCGTTCTCCACGCAAACCGGAATCCACTTCGCGCGAAGCGCCCTAAAAGCGCAGCAGATTGCGTTAATAGCGTGGCAATTGCCCGTCCGGCGCCAGATCGCTGAAGCGGGTGACGCTGCCGTCGAATTGCAGGGGCACAGTGCCGGTCGGGCCATGACGCTGCTTGCCGATGATGACCTCGGCCTTGCCGTGCACGGCGGCCATTTCGACCATCCATTTGGCATGCTCTTCGGTGCCCGGCCGCGGCTCCTTGCTCTGCAGATAATATTCTTCGCGATACACGAACAGCACGACGTCGGCGTCCTGCTCGATCGAGCCCGATTCACGAAGGTCGGAGAGTTGCGGGCGCTTGTCGTCGCGGTTCTCGACCTGACGCGAGAGCTGGGAGAGGGCGATGATCGGAACGCTCAATTCCTTGGCCAGCGCTTTCAGGCTGGTGGTGATTTCGGTGATTTCCTGCACGCGGCCTTCGGAGGCGCGTTTGGCTGAACCCGACAACAGCTGGATATAGTCGATCACCAGCATGTCGAGGCCGCGCTGGCGCTTCAGACGCCGGGCGCGAGCGACCAGCTGCGCGATAGACAGACCACCGGTGTCGTCGACGAAGAACTTCATCTGCTGAAGCTCGAGCGAAACATCGCGGATGGTTTCGAAATCGGCTTCGCTGATGCCGCCGCGGCGGATCGTGCTGGACGGAATGCCGGTGCGCTCGGCGAGAATACGAGTCGCCAGCTGGTCGGCCGACATTTCCAGCGAGAAGAAGCCGACGATGCCGCCATTGACGGTCGAGATATGTCCGTCCGGCCGCACTTCGCCCTGCCACGCCTTGGCGATGTTGTAGGCGATGTTGGTGGCGAGGGCGGTCTTGCCCATACCCGGACGGCCGGCGACGATGATCAGATCGGATGGCTGCAGGCCGCCCATCTTGTGATCAAGGTCGCTCAGGCCGGACGAGATGCCGGACAGTTTTCCGTCGCGCTGATAGGCCTTGGCGGCAAGATCGACAGCGGTGGTGATCGCCTGCGAGAAGGCCTGGAAGCCGCCCTCGTAGCGGCCGCTTTCGGCGACCGCGTACAGCTTGCGCTCGGCTTCCTCGATCTGCTTGGCCGGTGCGAAATCGACCGGCGCGTCATAGGCCTCGTTGACGATGTCCTCGCCGATCACGATCAGCGCACGGCGCACCGACAGGTCGTAGATCGTGCGGCCGTAATCCTGTGCGTTGATGACGGTGGTGGCTTCCGCCGCCAGCCGCGCGAGATACTGGTTGACGGTCAGTCCGCCGATATCGGCATCGCCGGGCAGGAAGGTCTTCAGCGTGACGGGACTTGCGACCTTGCCGGCACGGATGAGCTGGGATGTCAGCTCGAAAATCTTCTGATGGATCGCCTCGAAGAAATGATGCGCCTCGAGGAAATCGGAGACGCGATAGAACGCATCGTTGTTGACCAGAATGGCGCCCAGCAACGCCTGTTCGGCCTCGATGTTGTGAGGCGCAGCACGATAGATCGGCGATTGGTCGGCGGCGAGTTTGCGCGCAGTCGAGTCGAAAGGTGCCATCGGCTTTGTATCAGTCCAAGTCTTTTTAAAATCGGCCTATTGCGGCACGCATCGCAACAAACGCAACGCTGAACAAACACCCCCCGAGGTCGCGACCAAGCCCGGAACACATGTGCTGTAGCACGCCAGCATTCGGGCGGTGGTACGAATTTCGAATGTCCCCAATGCCCACATGCGGGCCGCTTTTGGATTCAAATTATCTTGACTGTGCAGGTGAATTGCGCCGCGACGATGATACCGTCGACGCCTATTCCCCGGCCATGCGCCACGGCACGCGTGTGTTGGTTTCCATGTCGCGAAGCCGGGATTCCTCACGCGGGATATAGTCACGGGTGATGGGAACGGCATCGACACGTTTGGCGAGTTGAATCTGGAACACCATCATGCCCTGGTGCCGGAACGCCATTTCCGAGGCGGCGAGATAGAACTCCCACATCCGCACGAATCGGTCGTCGTACAGCCGGCGCACTTCTTCGGCGCGGGCCATGAAGCGGGTGCGCCAGGCCTTGAGTGTCTCGGCATAATGCAGACGCAGGATCTCAATGTCGGTGACGAGAAGCCCGGAGCGTTCGATCGCCGGCAGCACCTCGGATAGGGCAGGGATATATCCACCCGGGAATATATACTTGTCGATCCACGGATTGGTGGCATTCGGGCCTTCCGACCGGCCGATCGAATGCAGCACCATCACGCCATCGTCATTCAACAATCGCGCGCATTTGTCGAAAAAGCCGCGGAAGTGATTGACGCCGACATGTTCGAACATGCCGACCGACACGATGCGGTCGAAGCGTTCGTCGAGATCGCGGTAATCTTGTAGCCGAAACTCGACCGAATCAGTCAGCTGCCGCTCGACGGCGCGTCCGCGCGCCAGCTTGAGCTGTTCTTCGGACAACGTCACGCCGGTGACGTTAGCACCGCAATATTCGGCTAGATAAAGCCCGAGGCCGCCCCAGCCCGAGCCGATGTCGAGCACACGCTGGCCGTGTTCGATCAGTAATTTCGCCGCCAGATGCCGTTTCTTGGCGAGCTGCGCATCATCGAGTGTCTGGTCCGTATTTTCGAAATAGGCGCAGCTGTATTGCCGATCGGCATCAAGAAAGAGCGAGTAAAGGCGCGCATCGAGGTCGTAATGGTGAGCGATGTTGCGCCGGGCGCGCATGCGGTAATTGAACTGGTCGATACGACGACGACCATAGCGTAGGGCTGCCTGGGGCTTTGCAAAGAACGGGATCTCGCCGTGTTGGCCCTGAGACATCATGATGGCCAGCAGGTCGGCAATCGTACCGCTGTCCAGCACGAAGTCTTCCTTCATGTAGGCTTCGCCGAATCGCAATTCCGGATTGAGCAGTATCCGCAGGAGTGCGCGACGACTTTTAAATCTGAGGGAAACCGGTGTTCCGGTTCCGTCGCCGAAGGTCAGTGTTTTTTCGTTGGCTATCGTCACACGCAGGTTGCCGTGACGAATGAACCGTGTCAGACCAGCCTGAAGCAACCGCTCCATCGGCCGCCTCCATCCATGATGTGTCGCCCTTCGATCGGCACCGCGCTCAAGACCTCGCGATTAGAACAAAGTCTCGCCGGAACGGCAATTCGATCTTCGAAAATGAGCCACATTCGCCGATTAAGCGCCAGCGATCCCTTGAACGGGGCAGTTCTGCGTTATTTGGGTAGCATGGCCGGCGGGCCGGCTGTGGGCGGGAGCAGATCTTTGTGGAAAGCAGTTCGCGGCAGCAAGGCACTTGACGGCCGCAAGGCACGGGACGGCCGTAAAGCACGTGGCGGGCTCGTTGCATTGTCGGCGCTGGTGCTGGCCATTGTTGCGAGCCAGGACGTCATGGCGCAGGCGCGGGGCAACGCGACTGCCGGCCGTGGCGGGCCTGCGCTTCCGTCGAGCGGACATCAAACCGAAGCAATCGACTTAAATGAAGGCAAATCGGCCGCCGAACTTTTCCAGGCTGGCTGCGCGGTCTGTCACCAGAGTGCAGGCGGCCTTGCCAAGGGGCGAAGCGCCGGCGAACTCACCGGCTTCCTTCGTCAGCATTACACGTCGAGCATCCAGCATGCGCAGATGCTGTCTGCCTTTCTGAGCGGAGCCGGACCCGGTCGGGGTGGGCCGGCGACGGCCACACCGACTCGGCAGGCACCAGTGGAGCGTCCTCCGGCGGCTGTCGGGCGCCGGCCGGCCGCAGAAGAAGCACCGCGCGCACAGGAAGCTGCCCGCCCCGAATCCGGTCGTCCCGGTGCAGTCGCGCCTGAACGCGAATCGCCCGCAAGGCGGAAACCTGTCGAAAGGCCGGAGCGTCCGGCAGCGACTGCCCGAACGGCCCCGCCGCCGGCACCAGCGCCTGAGCCTGTTGCCGCGCCCGAGGAGCCCGCCGCCGCGCCGGCCCCGGTCCAGGAAGCCCCGGCGCCCGAGAGTGCTCCGCCCCCCGAAGCCAAACCGGCGGCTCCGGAAATTCCTCTGTAATCGCGCCTCCGTAATCTCGTTCGGTCGTAGATCTGAATAAAAAAAGCCTGCCCGGTTTGACGCCGGGCAGGCTTTTTCGCGCGCTTCCAGTGAAGCGTTTAACGGCTCGCGAGCAGACAGACACGTCGAAACTAGTCGACATAAAAAGAGCCCCGGCTTGATTCGATCGAAGCCGGGGCTCGTCTGCGACGCGTGCAGACGATCTGGATCAGGCGTTCTCTTCCGCGGAGCCCTGGTTGTCCTCTTCCTCCAGCTCTGCGTCCGGATCGAAGAACGCGCCGGCGGTGGCAGCGGCGACTTCGCGAGCATGCTCGGCATCTTCGCGGCGGACGGTGACGTCTTCACCGCGAGCGATACGCTCGGCTTCGTCCTGGCTGCGGGCGACGATCACGGTGACGTTGACCTCGACTTCCGGATGCAGCGAAATCTCGACCTTGTGCGAACCGATCATCTTGATCGGAGCGTGCAGGGCGATCTGGCTGCGGGCAACCGTAAAGCCGTCTGCGGTGATGAGATCGGCGATGTCGCGTGCCGACACCGAACCATAGAGCTGGCCGGATTCAGAAGCCTGACGGATGGCCGTGAAGCTCTTGCCGTCGAGCTTGTCGCCGACTTTCTGGGCGGCGCCGCGGTTCTCGAGGTTGCGCGCCTCGAGATCCATGCGCATGCCTTCGAATCGATCCTTGTTCTCCTTGGTGGCGCGCAGGGCTTTACCTTGCGGGAGCAAGAAATTGCGAGCGAAGCCATCCTTCACGCGCACAGTCTCACCCATCTGGCCGAGCTTGGCGACGCGTTCGAGCAAAATCACTTCCATGTTGTTTCTCCTTTATCAGTTAGCCGTTCGTTGGTTGGTGTCATTGCGTCAGAGCCGGCGGCTTGCCGGTTCCGGCGCGGTTTCGGAAATCGAAAATGGCGTCCGCAATGCCGATGAAGGCGAGCAGCACGATCGCGGGCCAGAAGAGCGCGAGAACGATGTAGAGCGTGGCCAGGATGAAGGTGCGATTGCCGAACGAGCGCGTCACGGCGTGCAATACGGCGACGCCGAGAATGCCGTAAGCGACGGTCAATGTCGCCCAGATCACTCCGCCCGCCATGCCTACGGCGCCCGGCAGGAACCAGATCACAAGCGAAACGGCGAAGACGATGTGCGTTGCGGCCGGGAACCTGATGCTGCTCAGATCCGGCCATTCCCGGCGCAGGCGACCCGAAACCTTGGTGATGCGCGCG
>JAEYVN010000047.1 GCA_023431725.1 Pseudomonadota bacterium | reverse complement strand
CCCGCTCAGCATCTCAAGAAGCCCGGCAGCGAAGCCGATCTCGATCTCGCGCCGATGTATGACGCACCGCATTACAAGGGCTCGGAGAAACTGAAGGACAAGGTGGCGCTGATCACCGGTGCCGATTCCGGAATCGGTCGCGCGGTTGCGGTTCTTTATGCCCGCGAAGGCGCCGATATCGCCGTTGCCTATCTCAGCGAACATGAGGATGCGCAAGAGACCAAACGCGCGGTGGAGAAGGAAGGCCGCCGCTGCATTCTCATCGCCGGCGATGTCGCCGATTCATCCTTCTGCAAGGCCGCGGTCACGCGCACCATCAAGGAGCTGGGTCAGCTCGACATTCTCGTCAACAACGCGGCGTTCCAGGAGCATGTGCTCGATTTCAACGATCTCACCGACGAGCATTTCGACCGCACGCTGAAGACCAATCTCTACGGTTATTTCTATATGGCCAAGGCCGCCGTGCCGCACATGAAGAACGGCTCGGCGATCGTCATGACCGGCTCGGTGACCGGCCTTCTCGGCAATGACAAGCTGCTCGACTATTCGATGACCAAGGGCGGCATTCATGCCTTTGTGCGGTCGCTGGCGACGCATCTCGTCGACAAGGGAATCCGCGTCAACGCGGTGGCGCCGGGACCGGTCTGGACGCCGCTCAATCCGGCCGACAAGGATGCGGCGCATGTCACGCAGTTTGGCAGCGATACGCCGATGAAGCGGCCCGCGCAGCCCGAGGAAATCGCGCCCGCGTTTGTGTTCCTCGCCGCGCCGAGTTGCTCGAGTTACATCACTGGCGAGATCTTGCCGATCATCGGCGGCTATTCGGGCGGGTAACTCACAACCCCGCCTTCAGCTTGTCGAACAGCGGATTGTCCTGCGTAAAGACATAATCGATCTCGCTGACCGAAATCGCCTGGGCGCCCTTGTCGCGCAGGAAGTCGGCGAGTGCGAACACCTGGTTGGGCGGGCAATGCAGTGTCAGCATGCCTGACGAGGTCGGACCGCCGAACGGCGTGACGATGCCGAAGCGCGCGCGCGCCTGTTCGAGCAAGGCATCGTCGCAGCCCTTGAAGCGCGTGCGCATTTCACGGAACGCGCGGGCGCGATCCTGCCCGGCGATGCGATCCAATATCATCCGCGCCGTCTCGAGCGCGCCGTTGTTCCAGTCGGCCTTGCGCGAGGCGACGAGATTGGCCTGGGAGCGCAGCATCACGCCGTCCTCGATGATCTTCAGCGCATTGGCGGCGAGGGTGTTGCCGGTGGTGGTGATGTCGACAATCAGTTCGGCGGTGCCGGCCGCGGGCGCCCCTTCGGTCGCCCCGAGGCTTTCGACGATCCGGTAATCGGCGATGCCGCTCTTCGCAAAGAAGGTGCGCGTGAGGTTCACATACTTCGTGGCCACCCGCATCTTGCGGTTATGGCGCAGGCGAAATGCGGTCGCGACATCGTCGAGATCGGCCATGCTGCGCACATCGATCCACGCTTGCGGCACGGCAACCACGACATTGGCGTGGCCGAAGCGCAGGCCATCGAGCAGGATCACCCGCTCGTCGGCATCCGGCATCATCTCGCGGACGAGATCTTCTCCGGTGACGCCCATATGCGCGGCGCCCTGCGCCAGCTGCGTGGTAATCTCGCTGGCCGAGAGATAGGCGATCTCGACGCCATCCATGCCCTCGATCGCACCGCGATAATCGCGCGCCCCGCGGGACTTGATCAGGCGCAGGCCGGCGCGTGCGAAAAAGTTTTCGGCATTTTCCTGCAGGCGTCCCTTGGCCGGAACGGCGATGATGAGCGGCGCGGTCATGCGGCGCCTCCTGCAACTGAAGAGCCTGCAACAGAAGAGCCTGCAAAACGTTCGACCCAGACCGAGAAGCCGACGGCCGGAATGGGTGAGGGCGAGCCGAGTCGCGTCATCAGGTCGTCGTAGCGTCCACCGGCCACCAGCGGTTCGGCCGCTGTGCCGTCGGTCAGTTCGAAGACGAAGCCGGTGTAATAATCCATGCCGCGACCGAACGCCGACGAGAAGGTGACGCGAGTGAGATCGACGCCGCGCTTGGTGAGTTCGACATTGCGCGCGTCGAACAGGTCGAGCGTCGGTGTCAGCACGATGCCGCCATCGCTGGCGAGTTGTCGCATCGCGGCCGACGCCTCCAGCGGATTGCCGGAAACAGCCAGGAAACGCTCCACCAGTGTGCGTGTATAAGGCGGCAACGCCGCCGACGCACCGAGGGTCGATTGTTCGAGGAAGCGATCGGCGATTTCCGCGACCGAGCGGCCGCCGACCGCGGTGATGCCGGCGATCGACAGAAGATCGGTGACCAGCGCATGTGCGGCCTTCGGGTCGGCGCCGGCCATCGCCGCCAGCACGCCCTGATATTCCGGCCGGCCGGTGGCGGTGCCGAGCGTGAGCCGGTCGAGATCCTGCTCCAGCGAGGCGCGACGATTGAAATCCTTCACCAGCCGGCGCTTCCACGCCGGCGCGAGATCGAGCGCGGCGACGAGGGCGCTGAACAATCCGACATCGCCGAACCGGAGATCGGGGGCGGGGCGGCCGAAATGCGCCGACGTTTCCAGCGCCAGCGCCAGGGTGTCGGCATCGGCCGCCGCCTTGTCGGTGCGGCCGAACGATTCGATGCCGGCCTGCAGGAATTCGCCCGGCAGGGTGCCGCGGTCACGGAAAACCGGGCCGAGGTAGCAAAAACCTTTGGCTTGTCCGGCGGTCGCGGACGCCAGGTAGTCCCGCGACACGGGAATCGTAAAATCCGGACGGAGGCATAATTCCTCGCCGGCTTGTCCGGAGGTCAGGAACATGCGGCTGCGGATGTCTTCGCCCGACAGATCGAGAAACGGCTCGGCCGGCTGCAGGATGCCCGGATGCGCCCGCTCATAGCCGGCGCGTTCATAAGCAGAAACAAGGGTTTGAGCGGAAACCAGGGTTTCCGCCCGCGGGCCGGGCACGGGCTGGGACTTTGATCGGGACATGGCGGGGCGGCTTTAGCACAGGGAATTTAAGGATTCGACGACAGGGCGCAGGATTTCCTGACCTGCTGCGACATTTCTTGGGGTCCGCATTGCTGCGGTGGGCGCGCCGCCTGCACGGTTACGCCCCCGCCATTGTTAACGCATGGAAAATCCGATCTGCTGTCCCGGATTCCGGGTCATCACGAAAAATAAGGAATTGGTTTCTAGTCTCGGCTCCCGTTGAGAGCAGCGACTATGGAAGAGCCTATCTCCCCAAGCTTCGTGCAGCGCTTCTACGAAGCCTATGCCGGATCCTCCCCTGCCGGGATCGCAGCCTTTTTGGCTGACGATATCGAATGGAAGGTCAGCGGTCCGGTCGACATCATCCCCTTCTGTGGACACTGGCGCGGCAAGGCCGCGGTTCTGGACTTCATCTATCGTGTCCGGCCGACCATTTTCCGGCGCCGCCGGGTCGAGCTCGAGGATATTGTGATCGAGGGCAACCAGGCCGCGGTGTTCTTCAAGAGCGTATCGGTGCATACGCAAACGGGCCGGACCGTCGTGTTCTACGTCGCTCACTTTCTGGAATTCCGCGACGGCAAGCTCGTCAACCTGAACTGCCTCGGCGACACCTTTGACGCCGTCGAGCAGATCATGGGGCACCGCATCGACGTGTATCGTGAGCCGGTTGCCAGCCCGTCCGAGGATATCGTGGCAATATGACCGTTGCAGCGTCTCATAAGCCGCCCATGGCCGCGCCCGTCGCAGCGCCCGACGTCCGTGATTGCGTGACGACGGTCTACGCGGCGTGCAGCGCCCGCGATCCGCAATTGCTGTCGGCCATTCTGCATGATCGCATTGATTGGCTGCTTGCCGGTCCTGCGGATCAATTCGATTTCTATGGTCCTCGTGAGGGCAAGGACGAGGTGATCGAAGTCCTGACCCGCATCCTGCCCTGCTATTTCCAGAACGTGGAATTCGAAGTCGAGAAGGTGCTGGTGCAGGGTGACCGCGCGGTGGTCTACGGACACGTTCGCGCCCGGCAACGCGATACCGGGCGCTGGATCCGCTACGGCTTCATGCACTTCCTGCGCTTCGAGCAAGGCCGGCTGATTTCGCTGCGCGGCATTGGCGATACCTTCGATCTGGCCGAACAGATCGTCGGCCATCGCATCGATGTCAATCAGGGGCTGGAAAACGTACCACTTATCCCCGACGACGATCTGTCGACGGTGTGAGCGCCAGGCAAGGGCGTTCGAGACACCCTTCCACTATCGTTCCCGCACAGGCGGGGACCTCTCGCGACAACAGAGGACGATTTTACGTCCTACGCCACCCGCGTCTTGACGCCGTGCCGTGCCAGGATCTCCTGGACGGTCTTGACCATCTGGTCGCGCCGCACCTTGCGCTGCGCATCGGCCTGCTTCTGCAGATATTCGTCGCGGCCCTTTTCCAGCTTGGACAATTGGGCACCGAGGACAAGGTCCTTCACCACCACCTGTTCGCCCGCCGCATCATTCTTCTCATCGCTGCCCTGAATCACCACACAGGGGGCGTTGCGCTTGTCGGCATACTTCATTTGCGGTCCGAATTTCCCTGACCCGAGATACAGCTCGGCACGGATTCCTGCCTGACGCAGCTCCGCAACCATCTGCTGATAATCGGCGATTCGGTCTTGATCGAAAACCGTGACCACAACGGGACCGAAACTTGGCTGTGTATCGGCCTTGTTCACGAGGGCGAGCGCAGCGGCGAGACGCGACACGCCAATGGAGAATCCGGTCGCAGGTACAGGTTCTCCGCGAAACCGCGACACGAGTCCGTCATAGCGGCCGCCGCCGCCGACCGAACCGAATCGCACGGGGCGATTCTTCTCGTCCCTGGTCTCCAGCAGCAACTCAACCTCGTAGACCGGGCCGGTATAATATTCGAGCCCGCGCACGACCGACGAATCCACAATCACGCGATCCTCGTAGCCTGCAATCGCCACGAGTCCGGCGATCTGCCGCAACTCGTCGATGCCTTCGAGGCCCTGCTGCGATGTCGCGACCACATTGGCGAGATTGGCGACGGTGGCGTGCGACGTCTCACCCTTGGCGGCGGTGAACGCGAGCACCTTGTCGATGGCGTCGTGGGACAAGCCGGCGCCCTTGGTGAAGTCGCCGCTTTCATCCTTGCGGCCTTCGCCGAGCAAGAGCTTCACGCCATCGGGGCCGAGACGATCAAGCTTGTCGATCGCGCGCAGCACAGTGAGGCGCTTGCCGGCATGTTCGTCGCCGCCGAGGCCGATGGACTCAAGAACGCCGTCGAGCACCTTGCGGTTGTTCACCTTGACGATGTAGCTGCCGCGCGGAAGGCCGAGCGCTTCCATCGTGTCGGCGGCCATCATGCAGATCTCGGCATCGGCGGCCATCGAGGCGGAGCCGACGGTATCGGCATCGAATTGCATGAACTGGCGGAAGCGGCCCGGCCCCGGCTTCTCGTTGCGGAAGACATAGCCCTCGCGGTAGCTGCGGTAGGGCTTGGGCAGCGCGTCGAAATTCTCGGCGACATAGCGGGCGAGCGGCGCCGTGAGGTCGTAACGGAGCGACATCCATTGCTCGTCGTCGTCCTGGAACGAGAACACGCCTTCGTTCGGACGGTCGAGGTCGGGCAGGAACTTGCCGAGCGCATCGGTATATTCGATCGCGGGCGTCTCCACCGGGTCGAAGCCATAATGCTCGTAGACCGCACGGATCTTTTCCAGCATCGCCCGCGTGCCGGCGATCTCGGACGGGGTCCGGTCCACAAGGCCGCGCGGCAGCCGCGCCTTCAGTTTGCTCGGTTTGTCGGTCATTGTCTGTCGGTCATCATGGAGAGTTGGCGGGGTGGTAACAGCCGCTTGCCACTTTGTCATTATCCGCCAAAGCGGATAGTACGATCCTGCCGCCCTCGAAGGCGGGACGAGAAGCGAGACCGCCATGACCCAAGCAGCCCTACGTTCGACCCCAGCCGCGATTCCCAACGACCTCGAAGCCTTCTGGATGCCGTTCACGGCCAACCGAGCCTTCAAGGCGCGGCCGCGCATGGTCTCGCGCGCCAAGGACATGCACTATTATACCCCGGACGGCCGGGCGATCATCGACGGCGCCGCCGGCCTGTGGTGCACCAATGCCGGCCACAGCCGCGAGCCGATCGTCGCCGCGATCCAGGCCCAGGCCGCGGAAATGGATTTCGCCCCGCCGTTCCAGTACGGCAATCCGAAATCCTTCGAGCTGGCCAGCCGCATCGCCGCGCTGGCGCCGGGCGATCTCGACCACGTCTTCTTCTGCAATTCCGGATCGGAAGCGGTCGATACCGCGATGAAGATCGCGCTCGCTTACTGGAACGTGAGCGGGCAGGCGCAGCGTGCGCGCTTCATCGGCCGCGAACGCGGCTATCACGGCGTCGGCTTCGGCGGCATGTCGGTCGGCGGCATCGCCAACAACCGCAAAGCCTTCGGCACGATGCTCGCTGGCGTCGATCATCTGCCGCACACCTACAATCGCGAGCATCAGGCCTTCTCGAAGGGCGAGCCGGAGTGGGGCGAGCATCTCGCCGACGAGCTCGAGCGTCTCGTCGCGCTGCATGGTGACAACACCATCGCTGCCGTGTTCGTCGAGCCGATGGCCGGGTCGACCGCGGTGCTGCCGGCACCGAAAGGCTATCTCAAGCGGCTGCGCGCCATTTGCGACCGGTACAAGATCCTGCTCGTGTTCGATGAGGTCATCACCGGCTTCGGTCGTCTCGGTCATGCCTTTGCCGCCGAGCGCTATGGCGTCGTGCCGGACATGATCACCTTCGCGAAGGGCGTGACGTCGGGCACGGTGCCGATGGGCGGCGTGCTGGTCCGCAAGGGCATCTACGACGCGTTCATGAATGGCCCCGAACATGCGGTCGAGTTCTTCCACGGCTATACCTATTCGGCGCATCCGCTTGCGGTCGCGGCGGGTATCGCAACGCTCGATGTGTATCGTGACGAAGGATTGTTCGAGCGCACGAAGAAGCTCGAGCCGATCTGGTATGATGCCTGTATGTCGTTGAAGAGCCTGCCGCATGTGCTCGACATCCGCTGCGTCGGCCTCACCATGGGCCTCGATCTGACGTCGAAGGTCGACGGCGTCGGCAAGCGCGGCTTCGAGGCGATGGATCGCGGCTTCCATGAGGAAGGCATCATGCTGCGCGCGGTCGGCGACTCGCTCGCCATGTCGCCGCCGCTGATCATCAGCGAAGCGCAGATCGGCGAGATCATCGAGAAGACGGCGCGCGTCATCAAGGCCGTGGCGTAAACCGGCCGCAGATCAGCGATGCGGATGGTGCTCTGGCCTTTCGGTCAGAGCACCCCTAAGGGTTATTCGTCTAAAGTCTAACCCTAGGATGCCATGAGCAAGAAGATTATTCAGCCGGCCGGTATGGCGGAAGCCGTTGGCCCGTTTTCACGCGCGGTTCTGATCGACAAGCACCTGCATATCGCTGGCACTACTGCGCTCAGCCATATCAGCGGCGACTACTACAAGCGCGAACTGCCGGATACGATCGAAGAGCAGACGCGCCTGACGCTGGACAACATCAAGATGTGCGTCGAGGCTGCCGGCGGCACCATGCGCGACATCTACAAGGTCGTGATCCAGTTGAAGAACCCGTCGGAATACAAGCGCATGAATGCTGTGCGCGCCGAATATTTCACGGAAGAGCCACCGATCAGCACCTGTTATCAGGCCAATCTGATGCGCGAGGAAATTCTCGTCGAGATCGAAGCCGTCGCTTACCTGCCGAATGCATAACACGCCCTGCGCGATCCCGTTCTGGAGAACTTTCAACATGCGGTTGCTGACCATTCCGTTCATCGTTGCCGCGCTGCTTGCGCCATCCTCGTTCGTCGGGGCGCAGGAGGCGTATCCGGCCCGCCCGATCAAGGTGATCGTGCCGCTCGCAGCCGGTGGCGGCACCGACATTGTCGCACGCACCGTCGTGCAGTCGATCGCCGATGACTGGGGCGCCAATATCGTGGTCGAGAACCGGCCCGGTGCCGGCACCACGCTCGGCGCTCAGGCGCTGCTGGCGTCGCCTGCCGACGGCTATACGCTGATGTTCAACACCGCGAGCTTCCTGTCCACGCCGCTGCTGATGCCGAGCAAGCCCTATGACCGCGCGACACAATTCGCGCCGGTGAGCCTCGTCGCCGCTTCGCCGCATGTGTTGGTGGTCAGCGAGAAGGTGCCGGCGAAAAATCTCGCCGAGCTGGTGGCCTGGCTGAAGTCGCAGGATGGCAAGGCGACCTATGCATCGTTCGGCAACGGCTCGTCCGGCCACCTCGGCACCGAGATCCTGCTGAACCGCCTCGGCGTGAAGGTCGTGCATGTGCCGTATCGCGGCAACGCGCCGGCGCTGACCGACGTGATGGCCGGCCATGTGGACATGATGTTGGCCGATCACGTGGACGGAAACATCAAGGCGTCGAAGCCGCGCCCGATTGCCATCGCAAGCGAGAAGCGTTCGGAGCATCTGCCGAATGTCCCGACCGTGAGCGAGGGCGGCTATCAGGGCTATACGTCGCAGTCCTGGTACGGTCTGGTCGGGCCCGCCGGCACGCCGCAGGCGGTGATCGACAAGTGGAACGCCGCTGTGGTTGCCGCGCTGAAGAAGCCGGACGTGCGCCAGAAGCTGATCGATCAGGGCATCGACCCGATCGGCTCGTCGCCGGCCGCGTTCAGCAAGTTCATGGAAACCGAGGACGGCAAATACGCCGAGGCGATCAAGGCTTCGAACATCAAGATGCAATAAGCATCAGGGTGCGATGAACGAAGTGCCCGACGGTTATTCCGCCGGGCGCACGATCCTTGCGATCGGCTCGCCGGAGGCGAGGTCGGTCTCCGTCTCGGAAATCACATAGGTCGGCCGCCCGCGCGTCTCGCGCAGGATGCGGCCGACATATTCGCCGATGATGCCGAGTACCAGCAGTTGCGCTGCGCCGAGCAGCGCGATGGTCGCCATGATCGAAGTCCAGCCGGTGACGGTGCCGCGCACCAGCAGATAGCTGACGACCGAATAGATCACCAGCAGCAGCCCGATGGCGGCGAAGACCAGCGCCATCCAGATCGCCAGCCGCAGCGGCCGCACGCTATGCGCGGCGATGCCCATGACGGCGAGATCGATCATGCGCCTCAGCGTGTATTTGCTGACGCCATAGGTGCGCGCGCCGCGTGAAAACGTGATCGTCTGCGTCGGATAGCCGAACCAGCGGACCGTGCCGCGCAGGAAGACATCCTGATCGGAGAAATTGTTGATCGTGTTCACGACATTGCGGTCGAGCAGCATGAAGTCGGCGCTGCCCGGTTCGATCCGCACATCGCCGATGGCGTCGAGAACTTTGTAATAGAGCTTCGAGGTGAAGCTCTTCAGCGGCGGCAGCGATGCGTCGCCGTCCTCGCGCCGCGTCGCCACGACCTTGGCGCCGTCATGCCACGCGGCAATCAGTTGCGGAATGAGTTCTGGCGGATGTTCGAAGTCTGCGTCCATCACGATCACGGCGCGGCCGCGGGCGTGGCGCAGCCCCGCGCGCAGGGCTTCCTGATGTCCGAAATTACGGGTGAAGGAGAGATAACGCACGGCCGGGTTGACGGCGGCCGCGGCGCGGTTCTCCTGCAGCGTATTGTCGTGCGATCCATCGTCGACCGACACGATCTCGAAACGCCCGTGCTCCA
>JAEYVN010000605.1 GCA_023431725.1 Pseudomonadota bacterium | reverse complement strand
CTGTTTCCGAAGGTGCATGGATGAGCGAGACGCACTTCACCATCGAGCACGCGACACGCTTCAGCCGAATTGGCATGAGTGTGATGGCCGTGCTGCTTCTCATTCTTGCCGCCGCACCCTATTGGGCGGATCGCGGTGATCTGCGCCTGCTCGCCGAGATCTTCGCCTACATGGCGCTCGCCAGCCTGTGGAATCTGCTCGCCGGCTATGCCGGTCTCGTGTCGGTGGGGCAGCAGGCCTATGTCGGATTGGGCGCCTATCTTCTGTTCGGGCTGGCGATGTTCGCCGACATCCCGCCGCTCTGGACCATTCCGGTCGCCGGCGCGATTGCCGCCGTGGTGGCGGTGCCGGTCGCGCTGCTGATGTTTCGCCTGCGCAGGCATTATTTCGCCATCGGCACCTGGGTGGTCGCCGAAGTCTTCCGTTTGCTGGCGTCGCAGATCTCGGCACTGGGGGGCGGCTCAGGAACAAGCCTGCCGTCGCAGATCGTCATGGCGATGGCGGAAACCCGACAGATGCGCGAATTCCTGATCTATTGGGTGTCGCTCGCGCTCCTCGTCGTCATCATCGGCATCATCGTGCTGTTGCTGCGCTCGCGCTACGGCCTTGCGCTGACCGCGATCCGCGACAACGAAACGGCAGCGGTGTCGAACGGCATCGACGTCAAGCGGACCAAGCTGATCGTCTATATCGTCACCGCCGGCGCCACCGCCATGGTCGGAGCGCTGATCTTCCTGCAGAAGCTGCGCATCTCGCCGGATACCGCCTTCAGCATCAACGACTGGACCGCATTCGTGATCTTCATCACGGTGATCGGGGGCATCGGCCGTCTCGAAGGGCCGCTGATCGGCACGATCATCTTTTTCGTTCTGCGTCAGACCATGTCCGATCTCGGCGCCATCTATCTCTTGATGCTCGGCCTCGTCGCCATCGCCATCATGCTCAAGGCACCCAAGGGACTGTGGGGCTATGTCGCCGAGCGCTACGGCTGGCAATTGTTTCCGTTGTCACGCCGGGTGTTGCTGACGATCGAAAAGACGTGACGGCGGAGTAAGGCCGGTCAAAGCAGCGTCTTTGGTCCCGGTATCGACGACGAGGGCTCCATGCGCGTGCGCTTCAGCGCCGTGTCGTTCAGTTCAGCGACATACGACAGAGCGGTTCGCCGCTTTGTCGTCACCAAGATCAGACATATCTTGCCAGCATCACGCCAGCTGAAGGAGACTTCCTGAATGTTTATCGCGATGAATCGGTTTCTCGTCAAAAAGGGATCGGAAGCGGATTTCGAACACGTCTGGATGTCGCGCGAAACCCATCTCGAGGAATTGCCGGGCTTCGTCGAATTCCATCTTCTGAAAGGCCCGGAGGCCGAGGACCACACGCTCTATTCGTCGCACACCGTCTGGCAGAGCCGCGAGGCATTCGAGGCATGGACGAAGTCCGAGCAGTTCCGCAAGGCGCATGCGAATGCCGGCAATCAGACCACCGGCTCGCTTTATATCGGTCATCCCAAATTCGAGGGCTTTGAAGTCCTCCAGACCGTAAGCCGGACGAAATGACGCCCGCGCTCGCTTAGCGCTGGGCGTCTGCGCGCTTCAGCAAGCCGGCTTCGTGCAGCGCGTGCGCCGCATGTGTGACGGCCTGCCACGGCAGATTGGCGCGACTTGCGATATCGAGCAGCGAATGCTGGCCATCCGAGCGGTCGAGGATCGACATCCGCGTCTGCTCGTCGAGCGCGGCCGTAATGCTGGACATTTCCTGCGAGCCACCGCTGTCCGGCCCGGGCTCGTCAAACGGCTTCAGCCCGACATAATACGCGTTGTTGTCGATCACATCGATCGTCGCCAGCGCCTTGGTCAGCAAATCGCACAGCGATGCGGGGCTGACAGACGAATTGCCGTCCGCCCATGCGCGACCCTCATTGCATGGGTCGGGAGACGAGCGGGTGACGCATCCGACCGGCAGATCGACGCCGGGCGCACCATACGGCCATTCGTCATATCCGGACCGCTCGAACGAGCGCAGGTGATAGGGCGCGCCGTCCTGCTTCAGGACATAGGCCCACGCCCGGTCGATTTCTGCGTCTTCCGTCCGGCTGGATGTGTAGGTCACATGCCCGACATCACCGACGTTGCCGATGACAAATCCGTGCCTGATCCGGCCAAGATGCGCCTCATTCAACGACAGCCAGGTGATCGCGCCGATCGCACCTGGCACAAACAGAAATCGATAGGAATAACGCAGCTCCAGACTGCTCAGACGTTGCGCCAATGCCGTCACGACCGCGATTCCCGAAAGACTGTCGATGCACGGGGCGGGACGGCCGATGTCGCATGCGATCAGAAACTCCTCGGAAGTCCGGCCAATCAGCCGCAGTTGACCATATGACAGGTGCCCGGGCGCCAGCGTTGAATCGATGCAGACGTCATAGTCACCGTCAGGTAGAGACAACAACTGGCTGTGCGGCAGACAGAAGCCCCAGCTCGCTTCATCGAACGTCGTTCGGTACGGGATCAGATCCGGCCGATCGCGATCCGAGAACAGGTGCGGCTTCAAATCCGCCAGCGACATCCGCTGTCGGACCGGACGGCTGCCGGCGAGGACGTGCCGTTGAGACGACCGAAAGTCGACGATCCGCTCGCCGACGCTGTTCTGGATATAGGCATCCCTGATATTCCACTCATCCGGGACAACACGATCGAAGACCTGCAGCCCCGACGGCACCTGGCAACGCGTGATGGGAATGCAATCGCGGATCAGCGCAAGCGTTCGCCGGATTCCGTCGCCGGTGATGCTGCGGCAGATCGGATGGAGTTCGTCGACAAAACGCTGCATCGCGTATCCGTCATCGTCGCTGCACAGGTCACGGTGCTGTTCCGGATTCTCCGCCGTTTCGACATCCAATCCCGTTGCGTTGCCATGCATGGGACAATCCTCAATCGGCTCGCGCTTATCGGGGCAGGACCGGATATCGGCTTCCCAATCTGCGGTCGTCAGGCCACCACGACACCGACAGCCCATACCGCCGCCATAGCCAGAACGATAATCCACGCCGCGGTGCAGATCGCGGCGACCGGGACGACCAGGACATGCCAGTTGAAAGCACGCCTCTCATCCACAGGGCGGAGTTGCATCGGATGACGCTGCGACGGCAGTTGATCAATGGGCGGCACGCTCTGCCCCTCCTGGTGCGAGATAACACTGACGTTTCGTTCGACCCGCGAGAGTATCGCCGGCCGCAGCTAGTAGGCCGCATCATCGGATTTGGCCATACGCACGATGGTCAGCAGAAGAATGCGAATATCGAGCCAGAGCGACCAGTATTCGATGTACCAGATATCGTTCTCGACGCGTTGCT
>JAEYVN010000602.1 GCA_023431725.1 Pseudomonadota bacterium | reverse complement strand
TGCGCGGCGAAAATCTCCCGCCGCAATGGGCCGGCCTGAAGTTCTTCAATGTTTTCGGCCCCAACGAATACCACAAGGGCAAGATGATGAGCGTCCTTGCCAAGGTGTTCGACGAGGGCAAAGCCGGCGGCACCATCCGGTTGTTCAAGTCGCACAAGGACGGCATCGCCGACGGAGACCAGCGGCGCGACTTCATCTATGTCGACGACGTCGTGGCGGTGGTGCGCTGGCTGCTCGACACGCCGCGGGTGTCGGGCCTGTTCAATGTCGGCACGGGGCAGGCGCGCAGTTTCCGCGAGATGATCGAGGCGATGTTCGTGGCGCTCGGGCGGCCGCCGAAGATCGAATATGTCGACATGCCCGAGAATATCCGCGACCAATACCAGTATTTCACGCAGAGCGACGTCGGACGGCTGCGCGCGGCCGGCTATAATGCCGGGTTCATGCTCCTAGAAGATGGCGTACGACGCTATGTACAGCAGTATCTGGACCGCGAGGATCGTTATCGCTGATGTTCGATTTCGACCATAACCTGTCGCAGCTCTCCGGCGTCACGGTGCTCTGCATCGGCGACCTGATGCTGGACGACTTCGTCTACGGCGAGGTCGCACGCATCTCGCCGGAAGCGCCGGCGCCGGTGATCGCGGTCAAGCGCAGCGAGATGGTCATCGGCGGCGCCGGCAATGTCGCGCGCAACATCGCAAGCCTCGGCGCCAAATGCATCTTCATCGGTCTGGTCGGTGAGGACGACGCCGGGCGCACGCTGAAGGCGGCGCTCGCCGCCGAACCCAATATCGACGTCGCACTGGTTGTCGACGGCTCGCGCCCGACAACGCGAAAAGTGCGTTTCGTCTCCGAACATTACGCGACGCATCTTCTTCGCGCCGACTGGGAAGAGGCGCGTCCGGCCGATGCAAAGGCCGAGAAGGCCTTGCTCGATCATGTGCTTGCCGCGCTGCCGCGTGCCGATGCGGTCGTCTTGTCCGACTACGCCAAGGGTGTTCTGACCAAGGATCTGATCCGCCAGGTGATCGACGCGGGCCGCGCCGCCGGCAAGCCGGTGATCGTCGATCCGAAGGGCAAGGACTACAGCATCTATCGCGGCGCGACGCTGGTGACTCCGAACCGCAAGGAATTGTCGGAAGCCGTACATCGCGATGTCTGGAGCGATGCCGATGTCGCGGCGGCCGCAGCCGATCTGCGTGCGTCGCTGGCATGCGATGCGGTGCTGGTCACGCGCAGCGACGAAGGCATGACGCTCGTCGAAAGCGACGCCGATCCCGTTCACGTGCCGTCCTATGCCGTGAAGATCAGCGATGTATCCGGAGCAGGCGATACGGTGGTGGCCGTGTTGTCGGCCATGCTTGCGCTCCGGGCTGACTTTGAAGCCGCGATGCGCGCGGCCAATGCCGCTGCCGCTGTCGTCGTCGGCAAGCGTGGCACTGCTACTGTGTCCGTCAATGAATTGCGTCATCGCATCCTGCCGGCGGCCACGCTCGCAGCCGAAGAGAAAATCCTGTTCGACTGGTCGGAGCTCGATGCGCGCCTTGCCAGCTGGCGCAAGCAGGGCTTGCGGATCGGTTTCACCAATGGCTGTTTCGATATCCTGCATCCTGGCCATGTGCGCATGCTGGCGCAGGCGCGCGGCGCTTGCGACAAGCTCGTGCTCGGATTGAACAGCGACGCATCGGTGTCGCGGTTGAAGGGACCGGAGCGTCCCGTGCAGAATGTGCAGGCCCGCGCCGAAGTGCTGGCAGCCCTCGAGGCTGTCGACCTCGTCGTCGT
Organism: Pseudomonadota bacterium; assembly: GCA_023431725.1. Taxonomy (GTDB): domain Bacteria; phylum Pseudomonadota; class Alphaproteobacteria; order Rhizobiales; family Xanthobacteraceae; genus Pseudorhodoplanes. The sequence continues at coordinate 3,273 of JAEYVN010000602.1, read as the reverse complement.
GTTTGAAGAGGATACGCCGCGCAACCTGATCGAGAAGGTGCGGCCGCGGGTCTTGATCAAAGGCGCCGATTACACGCGCGAGCAGGTGGTCGGGCATGAGTTTGTCGAGGCCGATGGCGGCGAGGTGGTGCTGGTCGGCCTTGTGCCCGGACATTCCACCACAGATATCGTCAAGCGCTCACGCAGCACGGCTAAGAACTGACGCGCAGCATGAGCACGACCTTGCCCGCAATTTTCAAACCCGATCGCGAGGTGGCGCTGGTTCGCGAATTCTTCGATCACAAGACCGACGGCTTCTTTGTCGAAGTCGGCGCCAATGATCCGAAGAAGGACTCGCAATCCTGGCATCTGGAAGAGGCTGGTTGGAACGGTATTCTCGTCGAGCCTTTGCCTGACCTCGCCGCAGAACTGCGCCGCGTGCGCAAAGCGCAGGTGTTCGAGGTTGCCTGTTCGTCGCCCGATCAGGCCGGGCAGGTCATGCGCCTGCATGTGGCTGGCCCATTTTCGTCGTTCGATCCGCATCTCGCCGTCACCGGCATGCGCGCCGACAAGGTGATCGACGTCACGGTCCGCACGCTCGATGAGGTGCTCGCTGAGGGTGGCGCGGCAAAGCCGATCGATCTCATGTCGGTCGATGTCGAAGGGCACGAAATCGATGTGCTGCGTGGCTTCGATTTCGATCGCTGGAAGCCGCGCCTGATCCTGCTGGAAGATCATGTCAGCAGTCTCGACAAGCATCGTTTCATGACTCAAGCGGGTTATACCCTGATGCGCCGGACCGGTCTCAACGGCTGGTATGTGCCGCGTGAGGCTGCGCCGCCGATGAGCCTGCTTGGGCGCTGGCAGATTGCGCGGAAATATTACCTTGCGTTGCCATTCCGCATGTTTCGTGATGCCAGACGGCGTCTGCGCGATCGCATCCGGTTCCGGCAGCGGGATCGCGGCGGGGCAGGGTAGCGAACACCATGCCGCGCCTTTCCGCCATCGTCATTACGAAGAACGAAGCGCGCAACATCGAAGCGTGTCTCGACAGCGTTGCCTTTTGTGACGAGCGTATCGTCGTTGACGGTGGCAGCGACGATGGCACGGCGGCGCTGGCCGAAGCGAAAGGCGCGCGGGTCATGATCACCGGCGAATGGGGTGGCTTCGGTCCTCAGAAAAATCTCGCGTTGTCACTTGCCACTGGCGATTGGGTCTTGTCGCTGGATGCGGATGAGCGTGTCAGTGACAAGCTTGCTGCCGAGATCAAGCGCGCGATGGCGGATGGCGCAGCCGACGGCTATGACATGCCGCGCCTGTCCACGTTCTGCGGCAAGCCGATGCGGCATTCCGGCTGGTATCCCGATTATGTCCTGCGCCTGTTCCGCCGGGAACGCGGGCGTTTCTCCGACGATCTCGTGCATGAGCGCGTGATCTGTGATGGGCCGGTCCGCCGCCTGGCCGAGCCGCTGATACATCATCCCGTCCTGCGCCTTGAGGATTCGTTGTCGCGCATGGACCGCTACTCGACCGCGCGTGCTGAAATGATCGTGAGGTCCGGCCGTCGTGTGACGTTTTTCACCGGCATTTTGCGCGGCTGGTGGACGTTCATTCAGACCTATTTCATACGGCTTGGCTTCCTCGATGGACGCGAGGGGTTTTTACTGGCTGTCGCGAACGCCGAAGGTACGTATTATCGCTACATGAAAGCGTGGCTGAAGGGGCAGGGACGTGGCTGATCTGATTTCCGTGATCGTCACGACCTGGAACAGAGAGGATGCGCTCGATGCAGTGCTGCGCTCTCTGGCGGTGCAATCCGATCGAAATTTCGAGGTGATCGTTGCCGACGATGGGTCGGGCGAAGCGACGGCGCAGGTGATCGAGGATTGGAAGTCCAAGCTGGGGCGGCCGCTGAAGCACGTGTGGCAGGAGCATCGCGGCTTTCGTGCCGCCGAAATCCGTAACCGCGGCATTCTGGCGAGTGAAGGCACTTACTGCGTTTTTCTTGATGGCGATTGCATTGCCCGTCCGGGCTTCGTTGTCACGCATCGTATGCTGGCCGAAGATGGCTGGTTCGTCACCGGCAATCGCATCCTGATGTCTGAGCAACTGACCGCGAAGATTCTCCGCGAAAAGCTCGATCCGGAAACCTGGGGCTATCGGGAATGGACGAGGGAACGCAGCCGTGGCGGCATCAATCGAACGGTGCCGCTTGTGCGGCTGCCGCTTGGCCCGCTGCGCAAATTGCGCTGGCGCGCCTGGCGCGGCGCGCGGTCATGCAATCTCGGTATCTGGCGGCGTGATCTTGACCGCGTCGATGGATTCGATTGCGCCTATGAAGGATGGGGCCGCGAGGACTCCGATCTCCTGGTGCGTCTGCTGCACGCGGGCGTCCGGAGGAAAGACGGTGTTTTTGCTACCGGTGTTCTACATCTCTGGCACCCGACGGCCGATCGGTCGTGGCTCACGGACAACGATCAGAAACTCGACGACGTGAGGGCCGGCGGCAATATCTCCGCTCGCCGGGGATTATCGGCGATGCGCGGTGAGCGGCAATCGAGTCCAGGAGCGATGGGATGACGATAGCCTTCGATCGCGAACAGTCCCGGAAATTCGCCGATATCTTCGCGGCCGCGGCTGTGGCGACCATTACCTGGTCGACCTCGGGCATCTATATCCTTGTTGTTGCGTGGCTGATCGCGCTTCTGCCTACCATTCGTCCGGACGACATCCGTTCCGTGATGCGTCATCCGGCAGCGTGGCTTCCTGTTGCTCTTGTTGCACTGGCGGCGATCGGGATGTTGTGGGCGAATGTGCCGTGGTCCGAGCGCTTCAGCGGGTTTGGCGCATTTTTCAAGCTGCTTGCGATTCCGCTGCTGCTGATTCAGTTTCGCGAATCCGAGCATGTGCATTGGGTGCTGCTGAGTTTCCTCGGCTCCTGCATCCTTTTGTTGTTCGTGTCTTACACCGGGATCGCCATCGGTTATCCGTTCCGGTCCTATGGCGTTCCGGTGCGTGATTACATCGCGCAAAGCGGCGAATTCATTCTCTGCGTGGCCGGTCTTTTCTATGTGGCGATGACCTATTGGGCGCAGCGCCGCACCGCGCTCATGTTCGCCATGCTTGCGCTGGTCGCGCTGTTCCTGGCGAATGTCTTCTACGTTTCGGCGAGCCGCACGTCTCTCGTGACTGTGCCGCTCCTGTTTGCTCTATTCGCGGTCACGCAATGCCGCTGGACGCAGATGGTGGCGCTGCTGGCCGCCATCGTCGTGATCTCGGGCATCGTCTGGACAT
>JAEYVN010000586.1 GCA_023431725.1 Pseudomonadota bacterium | reverse complement strand
TTCTGGGTTGGCGTCTTGCTGCCGAAAGCTGCGCCGAAGCCGATCGTGGACGCGTTCCACAGCGCGATCAGCAAAGCGCTCGCCGAACCCTCGCTCGCCAAGAAGCTGGCGGACCTGGGCGCGGATTCGATGAAAATGTCGCCTACCGATTTCAACGCGATGATTCAGCGTGAAATCAAATCGAACGCCGACGTCGTCAAGGCGGCCGGCATCAAGGTCAACTGACCGTCACATCTCGGAAGACGTTGCTAGAGGGTCTGTCTTTTCTGCACCCTCTAGCAACCATTACGTCCGCAGATTCCTGCGTGAGCAGCACCCGTCCATGAAAACCACAAGCTTGCTGCGCCACCAAACGGTAAGATGGCGCGCCGCGGCATCCAGAAGAAAGCCGAGCATCCACGTCGACAGCGGCGAGGTCATCCTCAGGGACTAAATCCCAGCCGATCAGTTCAGCTCGCTCCCGGGTCTAATGCCCCGGCTTCAGTCTTGGGAGGCCCATCATCTGTCTCGCCTCATCCGGCGTTGCGGGCTCAAGACCGAGATCACGAATGATCCGGACGATGCGATCCACCTGCTCGATGTTCCTCGCCAAACGTCCCCGCGAATAATACAGATTGTCTTCAAGACCGACACGCACGTGCCCACCGAGCAGGATCGACTGAACACCCGCGTTCAGCTGGTGCGGCCCGATCGCGCTGACATTGAAGATCGCTTGATCCGGCATGATATCGACCATCTGCTGCAAGATTTTCGGCGTATAAGGCATCGCACCCTGGAAAGCGCTGACGCCCAGCACGAAATTGATGAAATACGGCGGCTCGTCCAGGCCCAGATCAATGCACGTCTGAACTTCCTTCAACAGATCCGCCGGGTTGAAGACTTCCCATTCGGGCTTGATGCCGCGCTCCTTCATCATCGTCGCCAGCTGACGACAGCGCGTCGGTGAGGTTTGAACAAGAATCTCGCGCTCGCCGAAACTGGCAACGATGGTCTGCGCATCGAGCGTGCACATCTCTGCGCCCGCTTCCATTCCCTTCAGACGCTCTTCGAATATGATCTCGGGATAGCCGCTCGGCCCCACCCGCACCATGTCGCCGTTGATGCCGCCACCCGTGGAATTGTTGATGACGATATTGCACTTCTCGCGGATCAGCGTGTTGATCTTGCGATAGATCTCAGGATCGCAAGTCGCCTCATCGTCAGGCCGTCGCGCGTGCACCGCGACGACGCTCGCACCCGCATTGTAGCAGCGAAACACGTCTTCCGCGATTTCGTCAGGTTGCGTCGGCAGGTGCGGATTCTGGCTCTTGTTGGCCATACCACCGGTCGGCGCAATGGTGACGATGACCTTGTCGCTTCGCTTCATTCGTTTTCTCCCGTTCCGCATACAAGCGAACTATTCCCAGCCGCACTATTGGGGTGTGATGCCCGCTTCACGAACAATGCCCGCCGCGGCACGGCGGCCGGATGCAAGAAGCTGCTTGATCTCGGTGTCGGGTTCCGACGCCAGAGCCAATCCCCTCTCGACAATGTTTCGCTTCAGAAAATCGGGACTTGTGATGATCCGGATGACCTCGTCCCGCATCCGCTGCGTGACGGCCGCCGGCGTCTTGGCCGGTGCAAACAGACCGAAAAACGCGACAGTCATGTCGCCCTTGAAGCCGATTTCCTCGACCGTGGGGATGCCCGGAAGCAGTTGGAGCCGCTGCTTCGTATCGACTGCCAGTCCGACGACCGTCTTGCTCTCCAGAAGACCCAGCAGATTTGCGGCGCCGATGAATGCAACCGGTGTCGTACCTGTCATCATGCCGTTGATGACATCACCGCCGCCGCGGAACGGCACCTTCACAAGGTCGCCGCCCTTGCCCTTGTTGATGAAGCTCTCGACGAAGGCCACCTGGGCGATTCCCGGCGACGCGTAGCTCAGCGTCCTCGGCTTGTCCTTCGACAGTTTTGCCAGATCGTCCACCGTTGCGATCTTGAGATCGCTTCGTACGGCCAGAATCTGCGGCAGCATGAAGAGCGTGAGGATCGGCTCGAAACTGGTCTCGGGATTGTATGGCAAGCTCTTGAATAGGTGCGGATTGTAGATGACGGCCTCACCGGGCAGCACACAGAATGTGTAACCATCGGGCTTCGCCTCGGCGCAGGCACGTCCTGCGATGTTGAAAGCTCCTCCGGGCCTGTTTTCGATGATGGCTGGCTGCTTGAAGACTTTCTGCAGCTCTTCTGAAAGAGCTCGCATGAAGATGTCGCTGGCTCCTCCCGCACTGGATGCATTGATAAAGGTGATCGGCGCCTTCGGATAAGACTCTTGCGCAACTGCTGGCAGACTTAGAACGACGATAGCTGCCGCAAATGCGGCCCGACAGAACGACCTCATGCTTACCTCCCGTTGATATTGAGCTAGGCTTTGCGCCCTTATTTCTTTTGTAGAACTTCCGCGACCCAGCCCGCCATGAAGTCGGTCTGGATCGAAAAATTATCGATGCCGCAATGTTCGACCCCGCCTTCCGAATAATCGAAGATGCGGAGATCGCGCCGCGGACTGTTCACAGTCCTTTCGATCATTTTATGCGCCTGCTCGATCGGCACCTGTCGATCATTCACACCATGGGCAACCAGCACCGGGCATCGGATGCGCTCGGCCACACCACCCTCCAGCGTCATGGCTGCAATCGCCTTCGCGGTGTCTTCCTTGTTCTGCGTTCCGTAGTACCACATCGCATGATCGAGCCAGTCCGCGATCGAGCGCGCTGCATCCGGGCTCCTCAGGATTCTGCCGTGCGAGCCGTCATTATCCCAACGCGCACCATGCGCCACCGCACAGGCGAGCCGCGGCTCGAAAGCCGCCGAGCGGAACGCGTAATAGCCGCCCAGGCTGGGCGCGATAATTCCGATGCGGCTGGAATCGACTTCGGGCCTCGCTGCAAGCCAATCCACACAGGCTGATGTGACCCGTTCGATGTCGTGCATGGCGCTCAGACCAAGCTTGCGGATGGCAGCGCCGATGCCGGGATGATCGACATGCAGGCAGCCGACACCCCGCACCTGCAATTCGGTCGTGAGGTCAGAAAGAAACGACCATTCCTTGGTGACATCGAAGCCGTCGAAAACAATCATGCATGGACCCGGCTGCTCGGACGCCGGTGGCGCCACATAGAGCGACGGCAGTTCCCACTGCTCGAACGGGACGTTGACGAATTCGACCGGATCCTTCGCCGCCTCCATGCTGGCGCGAAAGGCATCCAGCATCGCGTCATAGACACGCAGCCTGTTTTCGTCGTGGTGGCTGATCTGGCGCTCGGCCGCCATGTAGTACACACACGCACGCTTGAACTTCCGCGATGCTGCCCGTGCGTTTCCGCCTTTCAGGTCCCGCTCTGCCAGGCCGCGAACGCGGTCTGCCAGTCCGCACCAGGCTTCGCGCCATCGGAGCTGTCTCTCCTTCGGCGGCAGCGTATTCACGATATCGAGCAGAGGCCGGCACGCCTCGTCGATTTCGGACATTTCCCCGCCAACCTGAAGTGCCATCAGGACGGACATGTTCCATGGATAATAATTCGGGAAATATTCGAACATGCGGGCCTTACTCAACATGCTGTCGTCCTTGATCCTCTTTAAGCCTTAACTGCCTCGGTGCCGCTCTCGCGCTTTGGAGGCGGCTCATTCCTGTCGTGTGCATTATGCTTCGCGGCTGCCGCTCGCCCTGCTTCGCGTTCAAGTCGGGATCACCGGCAACAGCAGATGCGAAGGATGCATCTCGTCGTGATAGACCTTGTGCAGCACGGTGCGATGCGAACCTATGTGATACGGGAAATATTCGACGTTGGTGGCGCCGCCGATGCCTGTCGGCACATCGAGGCAGGTAATGTCGAGGCATATACGATGGCCCGCCTTGAACATATTCGCGGACGCCATGATCTCGATTGCATATTCGGCGACTTCCCCCGGGACGACCGGCTTTTTCGACTGACGCGTCAGCTTGTGCCACGGCTTCCACGGCTTCGATCGCTTCGGATCGAGTTCGCGCATGGAGGCCTTGAGCCAACCGCGCGTGACCTCCCGTTCCGGCAGATCCGCCGGGATATTGCGCTCGCCGTCGCGACCAGTGCGCACCGACACATCGGGCCCAATGTCGCTGATGACCACGATCCAGTTGGTGTCGTCCTGATCAATTGCGGCAAACAGGTTCAGCACCATGGGCCCGGCGACGAGCGTGTCCTGCGGCATCGGCTCGCTGACATAGCGCAGGCGCTGCACTTCGCTGGTCTGCGTGACCGGCATCTGCACGAAGGCGTCGGGCGCGCGGCGACCGTCATTGCTGGACGGCAGGAATGGCTCCGGCCGCAGCCGCCCCCAGCTCGAAAGATAAAGCTTGGTCCATTGCGTCTCGGGCAGCGGCCAGTCCTCACCGCTGCGCCAGGCATTCTCGCCCATGCTCCAGTATTTCACCGGCGGCTCTGCCATCATGCCGGTGTCGGTGCCCTTGAGCCAGTGATCGAACCACCGCAGCATTTCGCGATGCAGGGATTGGAAGGGCCGCTCGAGATGCGCCGGGCCGCATAGCGCAAGTTTCTTGGGCGAGGTGATATTCCGGAACCAGTTCTGTGCGCCGTTGAGATGCGTCTTGTAGCCATAGGCGTACCAGCCGGACCCGGTGTATGTCGGAATCCTGACCTTCTCGAAATCCGCCTCGGCTTTTTCGACCGTCTCCTCGCGATCATAGGGATGGATGAGGACATCGAAGATCGCCGGCAGATGCTGCCCCTTCTGCGTCAGCACATTGTAGATGTGCGGATAGATCTTGAAGTCCGGATTGGCCATCGCCTCGCGCCACAGCACGTCGCGCTCCGGCGGCAAATCGCCCGGCTGGCCCTTGTTCTGATGCATGACCAGATTGCCGGACAACAGATAGCGGAACAGGTGGAGGACACCGCCGTGATATTCCTCGCGGAAGCTTCCCAGCGTGCCGTATGCCCCGCGCGGATCGAAGGGGAAAATGGCCTTCAGTGCCGGCGGCTGCTGCTTGGCGGCATGCAATTGCTCGGCGCCGAAGCCCGAAATGCCGATCATGCCGACCTGGCCGTCGCACCAGGGCTGCTGTGCGATCCATTCGATCAGATCGTAGCTGTCGAACTCGCGCGAGCCGCCGCCCTCCGCCTTGCCGATTCCGCGCGGCGCGGAAATCACATGGATGTATCCGCGTGAGGTGAGGAAGCGCGTGTCGCCGGCTTCGAGCCAGCCGGTCCACATCGGCGCCCACGACGGCTGCGGCGTGAGAGCGTCCGCAATGTCGGGGGCCTGCAGATCCTTGTTGTAGATCGCGAACGCAAGGAGCGCCGGCAGCTTCCCCTTGGTGTCCGGGCGAAACACGTCCACGGAAATGTGGACGCCGTCGCGCATGCGGACCTTGATGTCACGCTCCTCAATGAAGCCCTCGTAGTCCGGCGCACGATCATACTGCGTCGGCAGATCGCTGCCGGTCGAGGTCAGATACGGCGTCGGTATCCGGCTCATGCCGCCAGTCTCGGCAGCGATGCCAGATCGAGAGCAAGATCGTCGGCAGGCTTCTCGTCCTTGCGATGGAAATCCACCGCGAGCAGCGCACCGGTCGCCGGGCAATACTGAACGGTGCAACGCAGATCAGCATGCAGGGCGATACGGTAGCGCTCCGGCAGCCTCTCGAAGGTGACCGACTTCGCACCCTGACGCCAGTTCGAGTTCCCGGTCGACAGGATATAGCCGGCCGCCGATACGATATGCGTGCCCCGCTCATCCTGCGCGACAAACAGGCTCTCGCTCAGCGATGCGAATGGCTTCGCAGCGCATCGTTTCGCTGGATCGGTATCGAAACTGCCGACACGCGCCTTGCGCAGCATCTCGCGCTGCCGCTCGGTGGCTGCAGCATCGGCTGCCGCGCCATCGACGATGACACCGTAGATGTCGCGCGCGGTCTCCACA
>JAEYVN010000408.1 GCA_023431725.1 Pseudomonadota bacterium | reverse complement strand
ACCTGACGCACGGTGCCACCGCGGGGCGCCTTCGGATTCACATAATCGAAATGCTTGAAGCCGGCCGGATATTTCAGCTCGCCGAACAGCGACAGGCCATGCCGCCAATTGGCGTTGGTCGCGGCGGAGCCTTGGGCGGCGGCTTTCAACGGACCGAGAATATCGAGGGAAGCCAGGGCGGGAGCTGTCAGCGCGAGCGCGCCGGCACGGATCACAGAGCGGCGGGACAGGTTCAAGATCGGTCTCTCCGGACGGTATTGGACGACTGTACTAGGCTGTCATCTATGTCGGTTTTGCGGATAACCCCACCCGATGAACATTAAATGCTCGCAATTTACCCTGTTTGGCGAACAAACCGGGTCAGCAATCGACCACAAGTCCCAGCGAATCCTAACCTATTGAGCTTACACTCAATTTCGCTGATTCGCGTTGGCCTTGAAGCACCCGGCTGCGACATGATCGCTCAGCGGTGCCGGTTCGCCCGCCTGCGCCGCAAGCGAGCCGCAAGCCTAGACCTTCGACCAGGCCAGGCATCCGACCGGAAAGAGCGAATTGCCGACGAACAAGGCCCCATGCCGGTAAAGCGTTCGACTGCGCGCCACATCGGCGAGATCGAAGGCCCATAGTTCGCCTGATGCGTCCGACCAGATGATCCGTGCGTCGGCCGCATCGGCGGCCGCGAGCACCTGTTCGATCGTGGTGCCGGGCCGGAAATAGACCATCACCTGCGACACGTTGGGGGGCGGCAGCGCGGCCACCGATCCGCTGGCGCAGACGACGATTGCGAGCACGATCGCGGCAGTCTTTGCCCGCGTGACCGAACCTCCCGCCGGTGGACGCCGCAACCACAGGCCGAGCGCCAGGGGCACCAGCCCGAATGCGACAAACCAGATCAGGTCCCACACCAGCGGGTTCGCCGAATCCATACGGATACGGTGAATGCCGGTCATCCAGTGGGAGAGGATTGCATCGACGATGTGCCAGAGGCCGAAACCGATCAGGAGCAGCGCGAGCAGCGAGCGGTCGGCCCCGGGTTGTGCGAGTTGGCGCCGCGCCGTCCACAGCAGCCCGAGACCGACGACTGCCACCACATACATCAGGGCGTGAAACGCGCCGTCGGCAAGGATTTGGACGCGGATATCGGCATACCGCTCGCCTTCCAGTCCGCTCAGCAAATGATGCCACTGCAGGATTTGATGAAGGAGGATTCCGTCGAAGAAGCCGCCAAGCGCAAAGCCCAGCAGAGAGCCCGCCCAGTTGAACGCGCGTGTGTAAGGCTTGGGGGAGGAGGTGGCGGCGCTGGACATGGATGTCGAACAGCCGCTGCTGCAAAGCGTTCCACCGATCAGTGGCCCCGAAAAGCAAAACGGCCAGGCTTTGAGCCCGGCCGTCTGTAATTGTCCCTGAAGCGGACGTTTACTGCTTCGTCTCTCCGGCCGGGGCCGCAGGCGCTGCCTCCGCCGCGGTCGGCAGCGGCGCGGGATTGTCCGACAGGCTGCGCAGATAGCTGATCAGGTCGGCGCGCGCGCCGGGACGATTAAGACCTGCGAAACCCATGCTGGTGCCCTTGATGTAGGCCTTTGGATTGGCGATGAACTGGTCCAGATCCTCGTAGGTCCACTTGCCACCCGCCGCCTTCATCGCCGCCGAGAAGTTGAAGCCGTTGCGGCCATGCCCCTTCTCGTCGTTGACGATGCCGTAGAGATTCGGGCCGACCTTGTTGGCGCCGCCCTTCTCGAAGGTATGGCACGAGGCGCATTGCTTGGCGGCCGCTTCGCCCTTTTTGGGATCGGCAGCGGCCAGACGCACCGCGATCGGCTCGGACGGCTCGGCCTTCGCCGCTTCGCCACCACCTGCCGGGGTCTCCGGCACGGCGATGTCATAGCCCGGCTTTTCCAGCTTGTGCGGCGTGAAAATAGCGCCGGCGGCGATATTAAGGGTCAAAACACCCAGACAGGTCGCGAAGATCGCGCCCATGATTTTGTTCAGTTCGAAGGAATCCATCCGGGCTCTCGTCGGGAAGCGGGAAACAGCCGATTTAGAACCGCATAAAGAAGCTGCGGCGGCGCATGATTAGCCGGTTTGCGCGCGGTCTTGCAACCCGTATAAGCGGACAGTCCCCGCAACCGTGCCGAAACGGGGAAGTCCCTGAAAAAACGCCGAAAATCAGATGACCAAGCGCGACATTCTGATCCTGATCCCGGCCCGCATGGCGGCCTCCCGTCTGCCCGGCAAGCCGCTCGCCGATATCGCCGGCAAACCGATGATCGTCCATGTGGCGGACCGGGCCGCGAGTACGCGACTCGGCGAGGTGGTCATTGCAACTGATTCGGAGCCGATCCTCGCGGCGGTCGAAAAAGCCGGCCACCGTGCGCTGATGACCAGAACCGATCACGCCTCCGGCTCCGACCGCATTGCCGAGGCGCTGGCCATCGCCGACCCGGAGCGCAAGGCCGGCATCATCGTGAATGTGCAGGGCGACTTGCCGACCGTGCAAGCCGATGACCTGCGCGCGGCGGTGGAGCTGCTTGAGGACAAGACGGTCGACATCGCGACGCTGGCTGCCGAGATCGTCCGGGACGAGGAGCGCACCAATCCGAATGTCGTGAAGGTGGTCGGCTCGCCGCTCGGCGCCAAGCGCCTGCGCGCATTGTATTTCACGCGCGCCACTGCACCGCATGGCGACGGTCCGCTCTACCATCACATCGGGCTCTATGCCTATCGCCGCGAGGCGCTGGAGCGCTTCGTGTCGCTGCCGCCATCGGCCCTGGAACTGCGCGAAAAGCTCGAACAATTGCGCGCGCTCGAAAACGAAATGCGGATCGATGTCGCCCTGGTCAATTCGGTGCCGCTC
>JAEYVN010000391.1 GCA_023431725.1 Pseudomonadota bacterium | reverse complement strand
AGGTCGGGACCGAAGGCGTGTTCGCGGTCCTGCGTGTGCGCGACAACCAGCTGGTCTCGACAGACGAAGGGCGGATGCGGCAGCCCTTCATTCCCGCGTCGACCTTCAAGGTACCGCATGCGCTGATTGCGCTTGAGACCGGCGTCGTTGACGATGCTGACAATGAAATCATCCATTGGGATGGCCGAGTGCGATCAATCGAGGCTTGGAACAAGGATCACACCCTGCGCAGCGCTCTCGCGGTCTCCGCTGTCCCCGTTTATCAGCAGATCGCGCGCCGTATCGGCACCGAGCGCATGCAGAAATATCTAGATGCGTTTCAGTATGGCAATCGTCAGGTCGGGACGGTGATCGATAGATTCTGGCTCGATGGTCCGTTGCGCATTTCCGCGCTGGAGCAGATCGAGTTCTTCGACAAGCTACGCCGCGGCGATTTGCCGGTCTCAAAGCGCAACCTCGACATCGTTCGCGATATCATTGCCATCGAGCCGATTTCCGGAGGCACTATCCGCGCAAAGACTGGAGCCGTCGGTATTGACGGCACGCCGGGCGAGAAGGCGACGCTCGGCTGGCTCGCCGGCTATGTCGATCGCGGCGACGATTCGTCAGTTTTCGCGATGAATATCGATATTCGCAGCCCGGCGGATCTTGCACGCCGCATGGCGATCAGCAAATCGATCCTGAGCGACATCGGCGCGATCTAGTTCGTTCGGCCCTCGTGCCGCGCCTCCTTCCACGAAGGGGGACCGCGCGACACAAGGGCGTGTCGGATGACTACTGGATGCCCGCGCAAACTCGGGCCGGCGAAGCCGGACCGAGTGCGGAAATGAGCGGAAAAATTACTATTGCCCCGTCGCAGTCGCCGCGCGGCCGGACTCGTACAGGAACCACACGCGCTTCTCGGCTTCATCGATATAGTTTTCGAGAAGGCTTGCAGTAGCGACGTCTCCGTGTTCGTCGCAAAGATCATGCACCTGCCGCATCGCAGCGATGAAGCGCTGATTGTCTTCGCGCAGCTCGGCCAGCATATCCTGGGCATCGACGAAGGCGGCATCGTTGTCCGCCAGACGCTGCTGCCGGGCAATATCGCCAATCGAGCGCAGGGTGGTTCCGCCGATCTTGCGGACGCGTTCGGCCAGTGTATCGGTCATGGCGAAAATCTCGTCGCCATGGTCGTCAAACATCAGATGGTAATCGCGGAAATTCGGCCCGCTGACATGCCAGTGGAAATTCTTTGTCTTCAAATACAGAGCGAAGGTATCGGCCAACAGCGCATTCAGTGCGCCGGAGATATCCTTGGTGGCATTGGCGCCGAGATCGGTCGGCGTAGCGAGACGGGCTTTGGTCTTTTCAGCGCTCATGGCGATAATTCCGGTGAAAAAAGGGGCGGATGATCGACCTAGTCTGGAGATGCGAAACAAAGCGTTTTGTTCCCGGACGAGACACAGGTCACGGTAAACAGCGCGTTAACGTCCGTTTCACCCTTGAACACTAGCATGCCTGTATGACGACCATTAGTGCGGGCTTGCTTCAAAATATTGTTTTCGGCCCTTCTGCATCGGACTCTTCGGCCGCGCAGGCGGCCAAAGCCGCACCGCGGTCGCCGACGATGCCGACGCCTTCGGTGCCTGAGCAGGCCATGTCGTCAGTAGCCATGTCGTCAGTCACTCTGGCACTGCGAAATGCCGCCTCACGGTTGGCATCGCAGCAGAGCGGGCTGGCGCCGCTCTATCCGGATCTCGATGTCGCGGTCAGGCGCGCCGATCTGCCGCCGGACGTGCGGGCCGCCGCGCAATCCGTTTTGTCACTGCGCATGGGCAGTGCGCGCCCTGATGTGCTGCAGGCCGCCGTCCTGAAGTCCGGTCTCTTCAGGGAAGCTATGCTGGCCGGCGGCGCGATGCCGGCTGACATGAAAACGGCGTTGTTGTCGCTGCGGCAGACGCTGCAAGGCTGGCTTGGTTTATCGGCATCCGAGACGCTGACCGATCCGCAATTGCCGCCGCCGTATCGTGGCGCTGTCCCCATGGCGCAGCAGCCGGCGCCCGCATCGATTGCAATGCTTGATCCGCGTGCAGCGGGCCTTCGCCTGCTGGCGGAAACCGACGGCGCTCTGGCCCGCCAGACCTTGTTGCAGATTGCGGCTTTGCCCGATGCGATTGCGCCCCAGCAGCAATCCGACACGCAAATAAAACTCACCATGGATATTCCGCTCGCCACGCCGCTTGGTACCGCAATCATCCAGCTTCAGATCGAGCAGGACGGACAACGCAAGGATGGTGACGCCAGTCCCGAGAGGACGTGGCGGATCAATCTGGCGATCGATATCGAGCCGCTTGGCCCGGTGCGGGCCACCGTGTCGCAAACCGGTGGGCTGACTCATGTCGCCATGCTGGCTGAGCGCAGGGAAAGTGCGCAGGTCCTGCGTGACGATTTGCCGGGACTCCAGGCGGCGCTGGCCGAAGCCGCGCTCGATGTCGGCGATGTGCAATGCCACACCGGCAAGCCACACGCGCCATCGGCACCGGCGGGGCAGTTTCTGGATCGCGCATCATGAGTGGGCAGAAGGTTGCCGTTGCGCTGAAATACGATGCACCGACCGCGCCGCGTGTCACCGCCATCGGACGTGGCGAGTTGGCCCAGCGGATCATCGAGGCGGCGGAGGCGAACGGCGTGCCGCTT
>JAEYVN010000359.1 GCA_023431725.1 Pseudomonadota bacterium | reverse complement strand
GCGTGATCGGTCCGAGCTTGACCGGCGGCGTATTGTTCATCGAGAAGTTCAGGTAATTCCGCAGATTGGTCATGTGCCAGTCGAAGCTCGGCGAGTTGGTGACGACGCCGAGCGGATTGTCATGCACGTTCAGCTTGCCGCCGACATACTCGATGACGATGCTCTTGCCTGAAGCATCATGCACGATGAAATGAACTTCCGGCGCGAAGCCCCAACTGCCGAAGATGACGGCGGGGACGACGACGTTGCCGATATTGGCCTTCACGTCATCGATATTGGCGAAATTCTCAAGCAGCCATGATCCCAGTTCCCACGGGGCAAGCGTCTTACTCGCATCGGCCGCGGTGTAGGGCATGTAGCCGGCGGAGGTCGGGAAGTAGAACAGTCCGACCGCAAGGCCGCGTTCATTCAGTCCATCGAAGAGATACGGCACGCCCGCGCCATTCATGCCGACGCTGGCATATTTGGCTTTCCACTTCATGCCGTCCTTGCCGTCCGGTGTCGTGCCGGTTCGCGCATAGCCGCGCGGCACCATGACGATCTCGGACATGAGGTCGACGCCGAATTCCAGCGTGCGGGCATGTACGGCCGTGCCGTCCGTCGCCTTGAGGAAAATGCCGGTGCAGGCCTGCGCCGTTTGCGCGGCGCTGCTCATCAGCATTGCACTGATACCCAAGGCAGCAGCGGTCTTCTTCAGGAAAGGATGTTTCGTCATATGCGCCCCATGATCCGCGTTCAGTGTTCCTAAATGACGCAGCAACGCGCGCATTTGTCGTGAACGATGCAACTGGTTCATGAGGCACCCGGTATGAAAAAATCACTACCGGGCGCGTCGCAGAGTGTCGGTCGGGACGGCTTGTCCCCCGTTAGTTAATTTTTACATCGCCGGCCTTGATGACGGGCGACCAGCGGACGATCTCATCCTCGATCACCTTGCGAAACGCGGCGGGCGTATTGCCGACCGGTTCCATCAACTGTGTTGCGAGTTTCTCGCGCGACGCCTTGGACGTGATGGCTTCCACCACATCCTTGTGGATCGCATTGACGAGTGCGGGCGGCGTGCCGCCGGGTGCGATCAGGCCCATCCAGGTATCGGCTTCGACATCGATGCCGGATTCCTTCAGCGTCGGGACATTCGGCAGGAACGGCGAGCGCTTCGGCAGCGACACGGCGAGGATCCTGGCCTTGCCGGCCTCCGCCTGCGGCGTCACCGAAATCGCCGGCAGGGCGGCCATATGCACATCGCCGCGAATGAGCGCGGTCATGGCGGCAGGCGAGGATGGATAGGGGATGTGCACCATCTTGGCGCCGCTCTTCTGCCCGATCGCCTCCATGGTCAGGTGCGACAGCGAGCCGTTGCCGATCGATCCGAAATTGTACTTGCCGGGATTCTTCTTCAGCAGCTCGATCAGTTCGGCGACAGTGTTCACGCCGAGTTCGGGATTGACCGCCAGCGCGCTCGGCATGGTGACGAGTTGGGTCACCGCGGCGATGTCCTTGGCCGGATCATAGGGCAGCTTGGAGAACAGCAGGGTGTTGATGGCCAGCGGCCCGCCGATGCTGACGCCGATGGTGGTGCCGTCCGGCGCCGCCTTCGCCACGGCATCGGTGCCGGTGTTGCCGCTCGCGCCCGGCTTGTTCTCGATCACGAAGGCCGAGGTCGGATATTTCGCCTGCAATTGCTCAGCGACGAGGCGGGCAACGATGTCCGGCGTCGAGCCGGGGCCAAATGGCACCATGATGCGGACGGTCTTGGCCGGCCAGTCCTGGGCCTGCGCAGGCACGATCGCTGCGATCATTGCCGCCAGAATGAATGCACGCCGTTTCATGTCAGTCCTTCCCCAGGAACACGCCGTTTCGTTCCAATGTGTCTTGCAGTTGTACGATATCAATATCGGCTGGCGCCGTGCCGCCGGCCATTGCGAGATGCGCGCCGGTGGCGGCCGCTTCACCCATGACGAAGCATGCGCCTGTCACACGGGCGGCCGACTGGCCCTCATGTGTCATGGACGCGCAGCGTCCGGCAACCAGAAGATTGTCGACCTTTTGCGGCAGCAGCATGCGGTAGGGCAGGTGGTTATAGCCGCGGGAGCCCGGAATATCCGGCCATTCCCATTTCACGTCACCGGCGATATGCGCCTCGATCGGCCAGCCATTGACGCCAATCGTATCATCGAAGCTTGCGCAGCGCAGCACATCCTCGCGTGTCATTTGATAATGGCCGGTGACGCGCCGCGTCTCGCGAATGCCGAGCTGCGGCGGCAGATCGATGATGTAGGAGTTTTCAAAGCCTGACGCATTGTCCTTCAGGAATTCGAAGAATGCGGCGGCCTGGCGGCGACCTTCGATCTCGCCGGCGGTCAGTTCGCGTGCGTCGGTACCATCGAGCGCGCGGCCGTTGCCCGTCTTGAGCTGCGTGACATTCACGCGCCATTCGGTCTCGTGCTTCATCGGCCGCACGATGGCGCCCTTGCGCGGAAACCGGACACCGCGCTTCTCGGCTTCATCCATCAGCGCGGGAATGGACTTCCAGGC
>JAEYVN010000328.1 GCA_023431725.1 Pseudomonadota bacterium | reverse complement strand
CTGTCGCGTCAGACATTGCAGCATCGCTTCAGCATCGATGGTGTCGGTTTCATCTTCACGTTCGGCATCGAGCAGGGCCATCTCGCTGTCAGCATCGCAACTGACGAGCACCGCTATGAGTTGCTGGCTGACGGCCTGACCGCCGCCTGGAAGCTGAGGCCAGTCGAGCTGCTGGAAAGTCTTTGCGATCATCGTGCGGTGCCGGTGGGCGGAGAGTTCTTCACGATCACGTATGACGACGATCGCGAACGTAGGACAGGTGATGCGCCGGATGTGATTGTTTTCGGCGGCGATGCGGAGGTCAGGGTGCCGTCAGCACTGTTCTCGGCTGTGGTGGTGGAGGTCGCACGCTTTCACCTGCGGGCGCCGGATGCCGCTTACTTCCCCTGGCTTACGAGGCTTTCATCGGCGGCACGGGCGCGGATTTCCTGACGACGGTCGTTTGCTCGGTTTGTATCTCGAGCTGGTGCTCCAGCCGCACGATGTTCTCGAACAGCCGCCGTGTCGTCAGCTGGAGAAAATAGAAGCCGAATTGCCGGTTCTGGAAATAGAGCTGCTTCAGCTGGTCATAACTGATGACCAGAAGCTGGCCCGCGACCTCGCACTTCAGCGTCGCCATGCGCTTGTGATCGAGCGAGAGAAAGCCGAGTTCGCCGACGACGGAGCCGGGTTCGACGATGGTGTCGATCTCGACAAGACGATAGCTGCCGGACATCACCACCATCATGTCGTTGGCGATATCGCCCTTGTAGAAAATGGTTTCTCCGGCACTCACGTTGCGCGTCGATGTGAAGGGCTTCAGCCATTCCATATTCAGGTCGCCGTGCGTCGCCGCTTTCATTTGCTGCATGAGTTGCTGCATCTCGCGCAGGCGCCAGATGTTGAGCGGCAGCAGCGCAAGGTGGAGAAAGAGCACCGGATGGGCACCGCTGAAATAGCCGTAGACGATGAAGAGCACATTGCTGGCGATGCCTGCGAGCCGCAGCGGCACCATGGTCTTCATGTAGAACGTCAGAAAAACGCATGCGGCGGCAGCGTAGCCAATCAATTCGGCCAGGCTCATGATCGTTCTCCCAGCGGGTATGCGTCACGCCGACAAGAAAGTCCCGAGCTTCGTCTGGATCATGGCAGTGCGGCGCGAATATCCGCTCGCAGTAGCAGCCGACTGCCGGTCAAGTCTGCATCAACGCGCGCTTCGGGATCAGCCGTATGCCGGATCGCGAGCCATTCAGCCGACCAGACATGTCACACCGGCAGTTAATATAGGCGAAACGGAGAAACCGCTCCGTAACAGGGTGTTGATCGGCGAGGTTCCGCGCTTTTCGCTTAAAGCACCACGTTGTTGAGTTCGCCGATGCCTTCGATCGTCGCGGAAACGCGATCGCCCGACTTCAGGAACTGACCGAATGCGCTGCCGACACCGGCCGGGGTTCCGGTCAGGATGATGTCGCCCGGCCAGAGCGTGAGTTTCTTCGACAGGTCGGAAATCTGCTCGGCGACCGTGAAGATCATCTCGCTGGTATTGGAGTTCTGCTTGAGTTCGCCGTTCACCGACAGCGAAATGGCGAGGTTCTGCGGGTCCTTGATCTGTCCGGCCGGCACGATCCACGGGCCCAGCGGGCAGCTCGTGTCGAAGCTTTTGTGCGAGACCCAGTCAAAGCGAAACGGTGAATGCGGCGCAACGCCGTTGCGGCGGCTGAAGTCGCGCGCCGACAGGTCGTTGCCGATGGTGTAGCCGGCTACGCATGACAGCGCATCATCGACAGCGATGTTCTTCGTCTTCCGGCCGATCACGGCGACCAGTTCGACTTCCCAGTCGAGTTTCTGCGAACCGTTCGGGATATCGATGCCGTCGTCCGGTCCGATGACGCTGCGTGAACTCTTGATGAAATGCCACGAACCAAGGCCGAGCGTATGCGGATCGGGGTCCGGCTCGACCTTGGCGATCCTCGCCATTTCGACCACGTGATCGGTGTAATTGGCGCCGGCGCAGAACACTGTCCCCGGAACGGGCAGGGGCGCCAGCAGCTTTTCTTCCGACAGAGCTTTGCCGGACAGCGTGCCGGTGGCGGCGCGTTCGACGGCCGATGCAATGCGGAAGCGGGCTTCGGGCCAGTCGGCCAGCACATTCAGCATCGATGTATCGGAGGCGTCGCCCGATGCATCATGAAGATCGTAGAGCGCGCCATCGGAGATGAAGCCGACCCGTGCATGTGTCCCATAGCTGACGAGGGAATAAGGCTTCATGTCCGGGGTCACGCGCGTGTTCTGGTGAGAATAGACAGTGGCGGCATAAGCTGCCGCCACTGATTGGAAACGGATGGACCGGCGTTACTCGCTGGTGATGTTCGCCTTGGTGATGACGGGCGCCCAGCGATCGTGGCTTTCCTTGATGAGCGCGGCCATCTGTTCCGGCGTGCTGCCGAACGGATCGGCCTGCAATTCTTCGATGCGACGGCGCAGGTCCGGAGATTGCAGCGCCTTGGCGATCGAATCCGAGAGCTTCTTGGTGACTTCCTTCGGTGTGCCGGGAGGCGCAGCAATTGCCATCCAGGTATCGGAGTAGAAGCCGGGCAGGGTCTCGGCGAAGGTTGCGGCATTCGGGAAGGCCTTCAGGCGCTCCTTGCCGCCGACCGCGATCAGCTTCAGCTTGCCGTTCTGCACGTGCTGCATGCCCGACAGGAGATTGTCGGCAAGGACATCGACCTGACCGGCGAGCAGATCGTTGATGGCCGGTGCGCTGCCGCGATAGGGCACATGCATCATGTCGATGCCGGCGCGCAACTTCAGCGCTTCGAGAGTCAGGTGGCCGATCTGGCCGCGTCCCTGCGACGCATAATTGACCTTGCCCGGATTGGCTTTCGCGTAGGCGATCAGTTCAGGCAGGGTGTTGGCCGGCAGGTCGGCCTTGGCGAACAGCACGGTTGGATAGGTGGCGAGCACGCTGACCGGCTCGAGTTTGCGCGGATCGAAGCGCAGGTTCGGGTTCAGCATGTGATTGACGCTGAAGGTGAGCTGCGGCGCGTTGATCAGCGTGTAGCCATCGGGCGCGGAGCGCCAGACGCCTTCGGTGCCGATGTTGCCGGCTGCGCCGGGCTTGTTCTCGACAATGACGGTCTGACCCAGCATCGGCCGGATCTGCTCGGCGACCAGGCGCGGCAGCAAATCGGCCGTTCCGCCGGCCGGGAATGGCACGACGATGCTGATTGTTCGTGACGGGAATGAGGGATCGGACCAGGCAGTCGTGGAAAGGCTCGTCGCCAGCGCCAGCGCACTGGCTACGGTAAAGACCCGCTTCAACATCAGTTTCTCTCCAGAAGGGCGTCGCTTCTTATCTTGCTCGATAGAAGCTTTTATGCATAAAAATGGAAACCATGCAAATGGTCGCATGGAACTTTGGACCCGAGAGAACGAATTCGCCCCGTGCCATCTGACTTTCCCGTCGGACTTTCTGCTGCCCGCTCGCCCCGGTCCCAGCCGGATCAAGCGGACGGTGATGCGCGGCCGTTGTCGGAGCAGGCCTATCAATTGATCCGCGACGGCATTTTGCGCGGCGCCATTGCGGCCGGCGAAAAGCTGAAGATCGATGTGCTGCAGCGCGACTACCAGATCTCCAGTTCGCCGCTGCG
>JAEYVN010000277.1 GCA_023431725.1 Pseudomonadota bacterium | reverse complement strand
GGATAATTGTCGTAGGTCTCGCGACGATAGATCGCGTTCGCCGGCATGAAGGTCATCATTCCGGCCTTCGACCAGACAAGGCCGCCCGGATTCTTGAAACCCTTCACGTCCCATGGCGCCTGCGCCTTGCCGCCGGCCTTGATCCAGTCCTTCGCCGCGGTGACGAGATCGGCCGCCGGCACGACATTGTCGATCAGCTTCATGCCCTTGGCGCGGGCCACCTTGAGCTGTTCGCCCTTGAGCAGATATTGGAGCGCATCGGCCGGCACCATCATGCGCGAGATGCGAGTCGTGCCGCCCGCACCGGGAAACAGACCGACCTTGATTTCCGGCAGACCCAGCCGCGTCTTGTCGTTGTCCGCGGCAACGCGATGATGACAGGCGAGCGCAAGCTCGAAGCCGCCACCGAGCGCCGTGCCATTGAGTGCAGCCACCCACGGCTTGCCGCAGGTTTCGATGCGCCGATAAAGCTGCGACAGCTTGCGGCTTTCCTCGAACAGCCGCTTGGCCGCGGCCTCCTCGCCCTGCGACCGCACCATCAGCGCATAATGCGACGACATGCTGTTGAGCAGCGTGAGATCGGCACCGGCGCAGAACGTGTCCTTGCCGGAGGTGATGACCACGCCCTTGATGCCGTCATCGGCGGTCGTCTTCTCGACGATGTTGGACAATTCGGCGATGGACGCAATGTCGATAAGATTCATCGACCGCTCCGGCGCCTCCCATGTCACCAGCGCAATGCCGTCGCTGTCGGTTTCGAGCTTGAAGATGGTCATGTATTGCTCCGGCCATTCCCCTCCCCCGCGAGCATTGCGAGTGGCGGGAAGAGGGAAGAAAAAATCAAACTCGTTCGATGATCGTCGCCGTTCCCATGCCGGCGCCGATGCAAAGCGTGATCAGCGCCGTGTTGAGATTGCGGCGCTCCAGTTCGTCGAGCACGGTGCCGACCAGCATCGCGCCGGTTGCACCCAGCGGATGCCCCATCGCGATCGCGCCACCGTTCACGTTGATCCTGTCATGCGGAATATCGAACGCCTGCATGTAGCGCAGCACGACCGAGGCAAAGGCTTCATTGAGTTCGAACAGATCGATGTCGTCGACCGTCATGCCGGCCTTCTTCAGCACCTTCTCCGTCACCGGCACCGGACCGGTGAGCATGATGCCCGGCTCCGAACCGATATTCGCGAACGCCTTGATGCGCGCGCGCGGCTTCAGGCCCGCCGCTTCACCGGCCTCCCTGTTGCCGATCAGCACGGCGGCTGCGCCATCGACAATGCCGGACGAATTGCCGGCGTGATGCACATGGTTGATCTCTTCGATCTCGGGATAGCGCTGCGAGGCCACCGCATCGAAGCCGCCCAACTGGCCCATCTCGACGAACGACGGCTTCAGCGATGCCAGCGACTGCATCGTCGTCGATGGCCGCATGTGCTCATCGGTGTCGAGCAGCGTGATGCCGTTCACATCCCTGATCGGATGAATGGATTTCTTGAAGCGGCCTTCTTGCCAGCTTTGCGCTGCGCGCTTCTGGCTCTCGACCGCATAGGCATCGACGTCGTCGCGCGAGAAGCCATACTTCGTCGCGATCAAATCGGCCGACACGCCCTGCGGCATGAAATAGGTCGGGATTGCCGCCATCGGATCGGCAAACCAGGCGCCGCCCGATGCACCAATGCCGACACGGCTCATCGACTCGACGCCGCCGCCAATGGTCATGTCGTGCTGGCCGGACATCACTTCGGCCGCGGCGAAATTGACTGCATCGAGGCCCGAGGCGCAGAAACGGTTGATCTGGATGCCGGGCACATGCTCGCCATAACCGGCGAGCAGCGCCGCAATGCGCGCCACATCGCCGCCCGCTTCGCCGACGGGATCGACGCAGCCCATCACCACGTCTTCGACCAGTTCGGGATCGAGATTGTTGCGCTCGCGCACGCCCTTCAGCACCTGCGAGGCGAGATTGACGGTCGAAATTTCGTGCAGGGAGCCATCCACCTTGCCGCGCCCGCGGGGAGACCGAAGATGGTCATAGATGAAGGCGTCGGTCATGCAGACTCTCCCCGTTTGCGATCTTCTTGCTGTCGTCCCCGCGAAGGGGGCACCCATAAACACCGGCGGATTTGGGTCCCCGCCTTCGCGGGACGACCAAAATTGAGCAGAGCGACATTATACGCAGACATATAACAGTCGGTTCCCACCATTTCAGGACCGGCCGCCGCTTTTGTGGCGCAGCATTTTTGTGATGGCCCGGTCGCGGCCGAGGCGATACACCCCCGTCCCATGGCACCCCTGATTCAGCTTCGCGACATTTCCCTCACCTTTGGCGGCACCCCGCTCCTGACCGACGCCGAATTGCAGGTTTCGGCCGGCGAGCGCGTCTGCCTTGTCGGCCGCAACGGCTCGGGCAAATCGACGCTGCTGAAAATCACCGCCGGGATGATCGAGCCGGACAAGGGAACCGTATTCACCCAACCGGGCGCCACCATCCGCTACCTGCCGCAGGAGCCGGATTTTTCCGGCTACGCCACCACCCTGGCCTATGTCGAGGCGGGGCTGGCGCCGGGGGACGACAACTATCAGGCCCGCTACCTGCTCGAACAACTCGGGCTGACCGGCGCGGAAGACCCGGCTCATCTGTCTGGCGGTGAGGCGCGGCGCGCGGCGCTGGCGCGGGTGCTGGCGCCCTCGCCCGATATTCTGCTGCTCGACGAGCCGACCAATCATCTCGACCTGACCACGATCGAATGGCTGGAAAGCGAATTGAAGAGCCTGCGCTCGGCGCTGGTCATCATCAGCCATGACCGCCGCTTCCTCGACAATCTGACACGCGTCACCGTATGGCTCGATCGCGGCAAGACCCGCCGCCTCGAAGTCGGCTTCAAGGATTTCGAAACCAGGCGCGACGAGATTTTGGCCGAGGAAGAACTCGAACAGCACAAGCTGGATCGCAAGATCGCAGCGGAAGAACATTGGGTGCGCTACGGCGTCACCGCGCGACGCAAGCGCAATGTGCGCCGCATGGCCGAGCTACAGACCCTGCGTCAGACGCGGAACGATTATCGCGGCAGTCTCGGCAAGGCCGAGATCACCGCCGCCGAGGCGGACAAGTCCGGCACGCTGGTGATCGAAGCGAAGAACATCTCGAAGTTCTATGACGAGCGTCCGATCGTCAGCGAATTCTCGACCCGCATCAACCGCGCCGACCGCATCGGCATCGTCGGCCCGAACGGCAGCGGCAAGACGACACTGCTGTCGATGCTGACCGGCACGCTCGCGCCCGATTCAGGTTCGATCCGGATCGGCACCAACATCGAGATGGCGAGCCTTGAACAGGATCGCGACAGCCTCAATCCGGAATGGACGCTGGCCGAAGCGTTGACCGACGGCAAGGGCGATACGGTCAGCATCGGCGGCCAGACGAAACACGTCGTCGGCTACATGAAGGACTTCCTGTTCAGCCCCGAACAGATCCGCACCCAGGTGCGTGCGCTGTCGGGCGGCGAGCGCGGCCGGCTGATGCTGGCGCGGGCGTTGGCGCGGCCCTCGAACCTGCTGGTGCTGGACGAGCCGACCAACGATCTCGATCTCGAAACGCTGGACGTGCTTGAAGAAACGCTCGCCAACTATTCCGGCACTGTGATCCTGATCAGCCATGACCGCGACTTTCTCGATCGCGTGGTGAGTTCGGTGATCGTGCCGGAAGGCAACGGCCGCTGGAACGAATACGCCGGCGGCTATTCCGACATGCTGGCGCAGCGCGGTGCCGATATCGCATCGACCAAGACCGCGCGGCCCGCCGCCGCGAAGGAAGCAAAAGCTGCGTCGACTGAATCAGCGTCGAAGCCGAAGAAGAAACTCAGCTTCAACGACAAGCACGCGCTCGACAATCTGCCCAAGCAGATCACCAAGCTGGAAGCCCAGATCAAGACGCTGCAGGCCAAGCTCGACGATCCCGAGCTCTATGCGCGCGACCGCAAGGCTTTCGACACGGCAATGGCGTCAATCACCAAGGCGCAAGATGAACTCGCAGCCGCGGAAGAAAAATGGCTCGCGCTGGAAATGCTGCGCGAGGAGGTTGAGGGGGCTTAAAGCTTACTTGTAGCCCGCATGGAGCGAAGCGAAATGCGGGACACGTTTGCGACTCTCCCGGATTTCGCTTCATCCGGGCTACAAATTCATAAAAGGCCCA
Organism: Pseudomonadota bacterium; assembly: GCA_023431725.1. GTDB lineage: Bacteria > Pseudomonadota > Alphaproteobacteria > Rhizobiales > Xanthobacteraceae > Pseudorhodoplanes. The sequence goes on along the minus strand of JAEYVN010000277.1, from coordinate 363 downwards.
GCGTCACCAGCGCCAGCACCGCATAACGCGCGGTCTTGGCAATCGCGACCAGCACGAGAAAGCTCCACAGCGGTTCGCGCAGCACGCCGGCCACCACCGTCAGCGGATCGCCGATCACCGGCACCCAGCTGAGAAGCAGCGACCAACGGCCATAACGGTGATACCAGCCCTGCGCGCGCTCCAGCATCTGCGACGACACCGGAAACCATTTGCGGTCGCGATAATGCTCGACCGCACGGCCGAGCATCCAGTTCACCAGCGAGCCGAGAATGTTGCCGGCACTCGCAACAGCGACCAGCAGCCACGGCGAATAACTCCCCGTCGCCAGCAATCCGACCAGAGCCACTTCCGACTGCGCCGGCA
>JAEYVN010000314.1 GCA_023431725.1 Pseudomonadota bacterium | reverse complement strand
TGGCGCGCAGGCGATGATGCGCTTCACGCCGGCCACGCGCGCGGTGACGATCGACATATGCGCCGAGGCCACCATCGGATAGCGGCCACCCGGGACATAGCAGCCGACCGCTTTCACCGGGATGTGGCGATGGCCGAGCACGACGCCGGGCATCGTCTCGACCTCGAGGTCCTGCATCGTGTCGCGCTGCTTCTGCGCGAAGTTGCGCACCTGCGCCTGCGCGAACTTGATGTCCTCGAGGTCGCGCTTGCTCACCTGCGAGATCGCGCGTTCGATCTCCTGTTCGCTGAGCCGGAAATTGGCCGGCTCCCAGTTATCGAATTTCTTCGACAGATCGCGGATGGCAGCGTCGCCGCGCGATGTCACATCCTGCAGGATGCTTTCAACGGTGGTGCGCACTTTCGCATCGGCCGCTTCGACCGCGCTGGCATCCATTCCGCGTTTGAGGAAGCGGGGCATGAGTTATTCTCCTCTTGTTGCACCCTCCCCTGGAGGGGGAGGGTCGACCGCCGAAGCAAAGCTGAGGCGGGCGGGGTGGGGTGAATGGTAGCGCTTCGCGCTTTCACCCCCACCCGGAACGCACGCTGCGCATGCGTCCCGACCTCCCCCCTCCAGGGGGAGGTAAAGATGATTATTTTATCGCCTGCGGATTGATCGGCGAGCCGGTGCCGCCGGTGATGATCAGCGGCGGGCCGGAGAAGAAAAATTCATAGACGCCGTCATTGGCGCAGTCTTCGGCAAGCTCCTTGAGATAGAAGATCTCGCCCATGCACAGGCCCATGGCCGGGATCACCACCCAGTGCCACGGCTGATTGGCCTCCGTCGTTTCGTTCGGCCGCACTTCGCAGCCCCAGGTGTCCATGCAGAGTGCGCCGATCTGCTTGTCCTGACACCAGTAGCAATTCTCGAACATCACGCCCGGCGCATCGCCGCCGGCATAGCCGCCCCATTCGCCTTCGGAGAGGCAGCGCTCCATCTGGCCGGTGCGCACATGCACGAAATCGCCCTTGCGGATCTGCACGTTCTGCGCCTTGGCGCATTTGTCGAGTTCTTCGTTGGAGATGCCTTCGCCGTCCTTCAGCCACGGCACACCGCGGAAGCGGGCGATATCGAGCAGCACGCCGCGGCCGATCATCTTGCTTTTGGAATGCTCGATGCCGAGCACCGAGAGCCCGCGCGAGTCGATCAGCTTGGCGTCGAAATTGTTGTAGGCCTTGTCTTCATAGAACAGATGGCCGAGCGCATCCCAGTGGGTTGCACCCTGCACGCACAGCATGATGGTGTCGTCGGCATAGCGGATCTTGTTCCAGTCCTGCTGGCCGGTGACCGCGTCGGTGCCGGTGGCGAGCATCTGGTGAATTGGATTGAAGCGGCCGCCGAACAGGCCGGTCTGCGGCCCGCTCCGGTCGAGCGGAATGCCGAGTGCGAACACCTTGCCGGTCTTGACCAGCTTGGCGGCGTTGACGATGTCCTCCGGCGAGATGTGATTGAGCGTGCCGATCTGGTCGTCCTTGCCCCAGCGGCCCCAATTAGAGAGTTTTTTGGACGCCTCTTCAATCGCGGCCAGGCCTACCTTGATATTCATCGACACGTTGTTTCCTCCACCGCATTGTCGTTGTGGCTCTTCCCGTCAGCGGGCGGCCGCGCGGATTGTGAAACACTGACGCCCGGTTCGTCTACGACAGATTGAAGCGGTATGCGGGTCTTTTTCGACGATGTGGAATATCGTTGCCATCGCAGGGTTTGCGTGGGCGATAGTGCAATCTTGGGAGGATCGGATGCGTCCTTATGCAATGACAATGATCACTGTTGCGACGATGGCCAGTGTTCTGACACTGGCGCCTGTGCAGGCGGCGTCGATCATCGATGAATGGAACAGCGTGAAGGCGCCGCCTGCGCCCGAGGTGAAACCGGTGGCGGTCGATCCGAAGACCACGGCGCTGCTGATGCTCGACTTCATGAATCAGAATTGCGGCAAGCGGCCACGCTGTGTGGATTCATTGCCGGTGATGAAAAAGCTGCTCGATAGCGCCCGCGCCGCCAAGGCGCCGGTGGTCTACAGCTTCATCGCCAATACCACGGCGGCCGATGTGCTGAAGGATGTGGCGCCGATCGACGGCGAGCCGTCGGTCACCTCCGGCCCCAACAAATTCCTGCGCACCGACCTCGACAAGATCCTGAAGGACAAGGGCATCCAGACGGTGATCGTGGTCGGTACGGCCGCCAATGGCGCGGTGCTGAACACGGCGTCGCAAGCGGCGCTGAACGGCTACAACGTCATCATCGCGGTCGATGGCATCAGCGGCGATCCCTACGCCGAGCAATATACGGCGTGGCACATGGTCAATGCGCCCGGCGTGTCGGCGAAATCGACACTGACCAAGAGCGATATGATCAAGTTTTGAGATCTTTCTTTCCCTCTCCCCGCTTGCGGGGAGAGGTCGATTGCCGAAACGCAGTTGAGGCGATCGGGTGAGGGGGAGTTTCCGTACTATACGATCGTTGCCCCTCACCCGGCTCGCAGCTTCGCAGCTCGCCACCCTCTCCCCGCTAAAGCGGGGAGAGGGAAGGCAAGAGCTACACCTTCCCCAGCGCCCTCAGCACCCGGCCGGGCGTGAACGGCATTTCGGTCATCGGCGTGGCGCCGAGCGGACGCAAGGCATCGTTGATCGCGTTCATCACGCAGGCCGGTGCGCCGGCGGTGCCGGCTTCGCCCGCACCCTTGGCACCGAGCTCTGAGTCCGCTGTCGGCGAGACGACATGGCCGATCTCCATGTCGGGCATTTCCATCGCCATCGGCACGAGATAATCGGCCATATTGCCGTTCAGCATCTGGCCGCGCTCGTCATAGAGACAATGCTCGAACAGCGCGCCGCCGAGCCCCTGCACGATGCCGCCGCGGATCTGCTCATCAACGAGCTGCGGATTGATCACTGTGCCGCAATCCTCAACGCACCAGTGCTTCAAGAGCGTGATGAAGCCGGTGTCGGTATCGACTTCGAGATAGGACGCCTGGATGCCGTTGGTGAAGGAGAACGGCCACGCCCGCGGCACATAATGGCGCGTCGCCACGAGTTCGGCCTGGAAGCCCGGCGGCAACGTGTCGGGGCGGAAATAGCAGATGCGCGCGACCTCGCTGAGCGTGATGCGCTCGGTCGCCGTGCCCTTGTCGACCACGATACCATTGTTGATGTCGAGATCGTCGGGCTTGGCCTGCAGGATCGAGGCTGCGGCGGCGAGAACATTCTGGCGCAACGCCTTGCCGGCCTGCCACGCCGCTTCACCGCCGATGCCGGCGGCGCGCGACGCCCATGTGCCGCCACCGTATGGCGTGTTGTCGGTGTCGCCCATGATGACGCGCACCTTGTCGAGCGACACGCCGAAGGATGAGGCGACGCATTGTGCGATCACCGCTTCCGCGCCCTGGCCC
>JAEYVN010000124.1 GCA_023431725.1 Pseudomonadota bacterium | reverse complement strand
GCGCGAACAGCGCGACCGCTTTGAACGGCTGGCCGTCGAACGTGAAATGCTGCTGCGGGAGGTCAACCACCGCGTCGGCAACTCGCTGCAACTGATCGCAGCCTTCCTGCAATTGCAGGCCGGCGGTGCGTCCAGTGGCCCCGTGAAAGCGGCGCTGACGGATGCGACGCGACGCGTGATGGCCGTCGCGCAGGTCCACAAGCGGCTATACACATCGAACGACGTTCAGTCGGTATCGATCGATCAATATCTCGGGGCGCTGGTCGACGACCTGTCGAAGACCGACACGTCCGGGCTGTCACCGCTCAGCCTCGACGCCGAGGCGCTCGAACTCGATCCGGATCGCGCCGTTGCCATCGGTGTCATCGTCAACGAGCTCGTGCTCAACGCGATGAAATACGCCTATCCCGATGAGAAAGGTCCGATCCGCGTTGGCCTGAAGCGCGTGAATGGCAGAAGCGCCATGCTGATCGTCGAGGATGACGGTATCGGCTACGATGCCAAGACCAAGCCAAAATCAACCGGCCTTGGACGTTCAATTGTCGGCGCGATGGCAACGCGGCTCGGCGCCAATGTGGTCAATGATCCGACCCACAGCGGCACGCGCGTGGTCATCACCTTCGAGACGTCACCGAAGACACCCGCGTCCTGACGCGGATTATGGTCTGTCGGCTGCGACGAGGACAGGCATTGTCGCGGTCCGGGATACAGACTATTTGCCTATCATGACATTTTCGGCCCTCACTGGCTCCGCGCTTCTCGCTGACGGCACTGCTGCGCTGCTTGGTGCCATTGCTCATCCGGACGTCGCCTTCATCCTGCTGCTGGTCGGCATCTACGCTCTGCTGCTGGAATTCGCCCATCCCGGCAGTTTTGTCCCCGCGATCACAGGCGTGATCTGTCTTTCGCTTGCTGCGCTCGCGCTGTCTGTCCTGCCGGTCCAGTATGGCGCGCTGGCGCTGCTGCTCACGGGTGTCGCGCTGATGGTGGCGGAAGCCTTTACGCCCGGCTTCGGCGTTCTCGGCCTGCTGGGATTTGCCGCCTTCGTCGGCGGCGCATATTTCCTCTTCGATGCGTCTGCCGGTCCGCTGGAAATGCGGGTCTCATTCCCGCTGATCCTTGGGTCCGCGGTCGCCAGTGCCGCCCTCACCTTCCTTGTCGTGGGCGCCGCCATCAAGGCGCGACAGCGACCGCCTGCAACCGGCGCCGAACAAATGCTGGCCTCGCACGGCACCGTCATCGACTGGTCCGGCGAGAGCGGCAGCATCCGCATTCGCGGCGAGGTCTGGGCCGCGCGCGCCACTAACGCCTTGAAACCCGGCGACATCGTTCGCGTCGCCAGCCGCGATGGCCTCACCCTCATCGTGGAACCGGTTTAGCCAGGAGGCCCTGATGATTGGTGATCTTTCGACGTGGTCGGTGCTGCTCATTCCGCTTGTCGTCATCCTGTTCGTTCTGTTCAATTCGTTCCGCATCCTGCGCGAATATGAGCGCGGCGTCGTATTCATGCTTGGTCGCTTGTGGAAGGTGAAAGGTCCGGGTCTGGTCCTTGTGATCCCGGCCATCCAGCAGATGGTGCGCGTTGATCTGCGCACGCGCGTGCTCGACGTCGAGCCGCAGGATGTGATCTCGCGCGACAATGTCTCCGTACGCGTCAGTGCCGTCGTCTATTATCGCGTCATCGATCCGGAAAAGGCGATCGTCCAGGTCGAATTCTTCAACGAGGCAACCAGTCAGCTTGCACAGACCACGTTGCGTTCCGTTCTCGGCCATCACGACCTCGACGAGATGCTGTCGGAACGCACCAAGTTGAATGCCGACATCCAGAAGATCCTCGACGAGCAAACCGATGCCTGGGGCGTGAAGGTCGCCAATGTCGAGATCAAGCATATCGACATCAACGAAAGCATGATCCGCGCCATCGCCAAACAGGCGGAAGCCGAACGCATTCGTCGCGCCAAGGTCATCGATGCCGAAGGCGAATTCCAGGCTGCCCAGCGGCTTGCCGATGCCGGTGCCATTTTCGCGGAGCGGCCGGAAGCGATGCAGCTTCGCTACCTTACGGCGCTGCAGAATATCGCCGGCGACCGCGCCTCGACGATCGTGCTGCCGCTGCCGATGAATCTGCTCGACAAGCTAAGAGGTTAGGACCTTTTGCGGCGCCGGCTGGTGTTGCAGCATCGCACCGCGCTGGGAGATCAGCACGTCGACTGCGGCACAGGCGCGCGCGGCGCTGTAGGGCTTTTGCAGAGTGATCGAGAGCGGTAAACTGCCCAGGCGCTCGAGCAAACTCCAGCGGCCGGATGCGTAGATCACCGGCAGATCGGGTACGAGCCCGCGCAGCCGTTCTGCCAGTGCCGTGCCGTCAAGCTCGCCGGGAAGGTTGATGTCCGTGAACAGGATATCGACCCGCGAACCGCTGGACAGATGCGCCAGAGCGTCCGTCGCATTGGATACCGCATGTACGGAGAAACCATGTTCTTCGAGAGCTTCGGCGATCAGCTCGGCAATAAGGGCTTCGTCCTCGACGAGCAGCACGCAGGTTTGCGAAGATTCGGCCGCCTGTGGATCGTGTCGGACGGGCGCCTGTTCGGCCAGTCCAGCATTCGATCCCATGACCTTCCCGTTCCAGGTGTCCTGACCCATGATCAGCCCCCCTATTTACGCAACACATCCGGGTGGGCAAACCTTGCCCGCAGGATTTGTTCGCAAAGTGTCTAAAATTTAACAGGCTGAGGGATAACAACGGGTTAAGTTAACGTATGGCTAGCAGAGACACCGCCCGCGAAACCGGCCTCGTCGAGATCACCCCGGAGGTGCTGCTGAAGGCTTATGCCTGCGGCATCTTTCCGATGGCCGAGAATGCCGATGATCCCTCGCTTTACTGGATCGAACCGGAACAGCGCGGCCTGATCCCGCTCGACGGGTTCCACGTTTCGCGCCGCCTCGCCCGTACGGTTCGCAGCGACCAGTTCCAGGTCTTCGTGGATCGCGACTTCGAGGCAACCATGGACGGGTGTGCGGAACCGCAGGCCGGCCGATCGCGCACCTGGATCAATGGCCGCATCCGTGCGCTCTATTGCAAGCTGCATGAAATCGGCCACTGTCATTCGGTCGAGACCTGGCGTGACGGCCGGTTGGTCGGCGGCCTCTACGGCGTGCGCCTCGGCCGCGCCTTTTTCGGTGAGAGCATGTTCCACCGCGAACGCGATGCCTCGAAAGTCGCGCTGGTGCATCTCGTCGCCCGGCTGCGCGCCGGCGGCTTCACGCTGCTCGACACGCAGTTCGTCACCTCGCACCTGTCGAGCTTCGGCGCGATCGAAGTCAGCAAGCGGCTCTACAATCGCATGCTTGAACGCGCGCTGGAGGACGAAGCCGATTTCTTCGCGCTTGATAACGATCCCGTTCCGGG
>JAEYVN010000114.1 GCA_023431725.1 Pseudomonadota bacterium | reverse complement strand
ATCTACGCGGCGGGTGGCCGCCAGCGCTCCGATGACGCCTATATCGCGTTCCGCGGTAAATTGCCGAGCGTGGATGCCTTGCTGATGCGCCGCGGCCTGGTGGATGCCGTGCCGTCGGGTGAGGCGTAATCGCCTTCGTTACGCGTTTGTGCTACGGTGGAACTATGGACCGCGACCATGCACTCACCATATTGCGCCGCTCGGAAACGGCCTTGCGCGCGCGAGGCGTGAGCCGAGCGGCGTTGTTCGGCTCGGTTGCTCGTGGTACCTCCCGTCCGGATAGCGATATCGACATCCTGATTGAGATCGATCCCGATCGGTCCGTGGGAGTCTACGATTACGTGGACATAAAGGAATATATCGCTGCTTTGTTTGACGGTCCTGTGGATGTCGTCAATCGCGATGCACTCAAGCCGCATGTCAGTCCGTCTGCTACGGCCGAAGCAATCTATGCCTTCTAAAGCGGAAGCGGCGGCTCTTCGCGACATTCTGCACAATCTCGACCTCGCTCAACAATTTGTCCAAGGCCACGACCATCAGGTGTTTCTGAGCGATCTTCGGACGGTCTATGCCGTGACACGTTGTCTCGAAATTATTTCAGAGGCATCGCGTCGTCTTCCTATCGAAATCAAGTCTCGGCACCCGGAAATTCCTTGGCGGCAAATGGCCGGTGCTGGCAACGTCTATCGTCACGATTATGAGGATGTGGCTGCCCGGTTTGTCTGGGAGACGGTGCAGCGTGACTTGCCGCCCTTGCGGCTTGTGATCCAGCATGAGATTGACAGGCTGGACCGATAAACTTTTGCCCGTTCGAGCACGCAGACCATGACCTCCTACACCTCCGGCCATCGCCGTGGCGTCACCGCCGCTCCCCATCATGCTGCTGCTGAGGCCGGGCGGCTGGTCCTGGCCGACGGCGGCAACGCGCTCGAAGCCATGGTGGCGATGGCGGCGAGCATCGCGGCCGTCTATCCGCATATGACCCATATCGGCGGCGATGGCTTCTGGGTCATCCGTGAGCCCAATGGCCGCATGCGCGCATTGATGGCGCCGGGACCGGCCGGAACGAATGCGAGCGCGGCCTTCTATCGCGAGCGTGGCTATGACGCGATCCCGGCCCGCGGGCCTTTCGCCGCGCTGACCGTGCCGGGTGCGATCGGCGGCTGGATGCTGGCGCTCGAAGCGGCGAAGGCGCTCGGCGGCAACATGCCGCTCGATGTGCTGCTGGCGCCGGCGATCAAGCAGGCGCGTGAAGGTTACATCGTCAGCCGCAGCCAGCATGCGCTCACGCGTGACAAGCTCGGCGAAATGAACGAGGCGGCCGGTTTCGCCGAAACATTCCTTGTCGATGGCAAGGCGCCGTCGGAAGGCGCGACGATGAAGCAGACGGCGTTTGCCGCGACGCTCGATCACCTCTCCAAAGCCGGTCTTGCCGATTTCTATCGCGGCGATGTCGGGCGCGAGATCGCTGCCGACCTCGAACGCATCGGCTCGCCGGTGACACGAGCGGATATCGAGAAATACCGGGCCTATGTCACCGAGCCATTGGCGGCGCCGCTTACGGTGGGCACGCTCTACAATTCGCCGCCGCCGACGCAAGGATTGGCGTCGCTGATCATTCTGGCGCTGTTCGAGCGGTTGCGCGTCACCGAAGCGGAAGGCTTCGACTTCGTGCACGGCCTTGTCGAGTCCACCAAGCGCGCCTTCCGCGTGCGCGATCGTGTCATCACCGATCCGAACCGGATGGCCGACTCGCTCGACCGCTACCTCAGTGCACCTTTCCTCGACGCCGAAGTGCAGAAGATCGACCGCAAGAAAGCAGCGCGCTGGCCGGCCCCCTATGGCGAGGGCGATACGGTGTGGATGGGTGCGGCCGATTCATCCGGCCTCGTCGTGTCCTACATCCAGTCGATCTATTGGGAGTTCGGCTCCGGCTGCGTGCTGCCGCGCACCGGCGTGCTGATGCAGAACCGCGGCGCCAGCTTCTCGCTGGAGAAGAACGCCGTGAATCCGCTGGAACCGGGCCGCCTGCCGGTCCACACGCTCAATCCGGCACTGGCCACGCTGAAGGACGGCCGCATCATGGCCTATGGCACGATGGGCGGTGACGGCCAGCCGCAAACGCAGGCGATGGTGTTCTCGCGCCATGTTCTCCATCGGCAGTCCTTGCCTGAAGCAATCGATGCGCCGCGCTGGCTCCTTGGCCGCACCTGGGGCTCCACCCATACCAATCTGCGGATGGAATCACGCTTCGACGGCAACCTGATCGATCGCCTGTTGTCGGCTGGGCATGATGTGGAGGTGATCCCCGAGGCTTATTCCGACACGATGGGCCACGCCGGTGCGGTGGTGCTGCATCCCGACGGAGTGATGGAGGCGGCGCACGATCCGCGGGCTGACCCCGGGGCGTTCGGGGTCTAGAGAAGCCAGGGCTCTTATTTCTCACCCCTCCGACCACGACGTGGGGGAGGGTGAAGAGCGTAGTGAGGCTTGACCCTCGCCTCCATTCCGCCCTGTTCCGTGCTATGGTCGCTGCGATACCTCAAGATTCAAAGCTGGAACCCATGCTTTCGAGAATCCTTCGCGTTCTCCTGCTGGTCGTTTGCGCCCTGCCTTTGGCCGCC
>JAEYVN010000073.1 GCA_023431725.1 Pseudomonadota bacterium | reverse complement strand
TCGCGTCGTCCACCAGCATGCCAACGGCAAGAATGAGCGAGAACAGCACAACGATATTGATCGTCATGCCGGCCAGATGCAGACCGAGCACGCCGGCCAGGAATGACGCCGGAATGGCAATGCCGATGAACAGCGATGCGCGGAAACCCAGCGCGAACAGGATGATGACCACCACCAGCAGCACCGCGGTCGCAACGGCGTTCTGCAGATCCGCCAGCATCTGACGGATCACCTTGGACTTGTCCTGCGTGAAGGTCACCTGCACCGAGGCCGGCCAGGTGCCTTTCAACTTTTCGACCGCAGCTTTCACACCATCGACGGTCTCGATCAGGTTCGCGCCGGTGCGCTTCGACACCTCAATGGTCATGGCCGAGCGGCCATTGACGCGTGTGACCGAGGTGGCGTCCTTGAAGGTCGGCTTCACTTGCGCGACATCGCCAACGGTCACGGTTGCGCCTGCGGTCGCGGCCACCGGCACCTTCAGCACATCCTGCGGCTTCTCGATCAGGCCGGGCACCTTCACTGCGAACCGGCCGGTATTGCCTTCCAGCGCGCCCGCCGCGATCAGGCTGTTCGATGCGTTGACGGTGCCGATCAACTGATCCAGCGACACGCCATAGCTCTTCAGCAGCATCGGCTCGACGATGATCTCGACCGCCTCTTCGCGCGAACCGCGCAGCTCCGCCGACAGCACGCCCGGGACCTGCTCGATCACATTCTTGGCGTTGCGGGCGATGCGCAGCATCGAACGCTCGGGCATCTCGCCGGACAGCGCGACAACCAGCACCGGATAGAGCGAGAGATTGACCTCCGTCACCACCGGCTCATCAGCATCGCGCGGCAGATCGCGCTTGGACTGATCGACCTTGGCGCGCACGTCGGCCAGCGCGGCTTTTGAATCGAAGCCCGCTTCGAATTCCAGCAGCACGTAACCACCGCCTTCAAAGGCCGTGGAGCGCATTTCCTTCACATTGCTGACCGACTTGAGCTGCGTCTCGACTGGACGCAACAGCAGGCGCTCGGAATCTTCCGGGCTGATGCCGCGCTGGGTGAGCTGCACGTAGATGATCGGAATCTTGACGTCCGGCTCGGATTCCTTCGGGATCGTGCGATATGAGACGAAGCCTGCGAGCAGCAGGAAGATCAGCGTCGCGATCGTGAGCCGCGAATGGCTGATCGCATAATCGATCAACTTGAACATCAATACGTCCTCAAATCCGTCCCGCCCCGAGCCGCATCACGCAACGATGCGTCTCAAAGCGCGGGACCGAAAGAATTCTACTGAACCGAACCCACCGACATTTGCGCCGGAACAGCCGTGACGTTCTGCCCTTCGCGGACAAAATCCTGACCCTGCACGATGACGCGGGCTCCATGCGGCACGCCGGCAACCCACATGTGCGCCTGATCGTCCTCGACGACGCTGATCGGCACGAAATCAACCTTTTCGCCGCTCACAACGCGCACGCCGAGATCGCCTGACGACGAGAATGTCAGCGCCGAACGCGGAACACGTGTTGCCGGCACCGGCGCCATCGGGATCGACACTTCCGCCGTAATGCCGTCCGGGATCGCACCATCAGAGTTCTTGATCTCGACTTCAACGCGGTACGTCCGCGTGGTCTGGCTGGCCGACTTCGCGATGAAACGCACGCGCCCCTTGGCCTTCTGTCCGGTGACGAGCCGCACCTCTGCTTCATCGCCAAGCTTCAGTCCGCCGAGGCGGCGTTCGGACACTTCCACAACCGCCAGCATCGGATCGAGCGCGACCATCTGCGCAACCGCGGCCCCCATGAAGGACAGCGCAGCACCACCGACTTCGCTCTGCGTTTCGGTGATGATGCCATCCCATGGCGCACGCAGGACACCGCGCTCGCGTTCAGCCAGAGCGCCGGCCAACCCCGCTTCGGCCGACTTGAATTGCGATTCGAGATTCACCGCCTCGAGCTTCGGCATCATGCCGCCTTCGATCAGCTTGCGCCGCGCTTCCAGCTCGGCCTTGCGCTGATTGAAGACCGCCTGCGCCTGCGCGACCTGTGCCTCGCGCGCATCGTCGGACAGGACGGCAAGGATCTCGTCCTTCTTCACATGCTGGCCGCGCTTCACGCGCAGTTCCGTCAGCACGCCGCTGGTGCGCGCGGTAATCGTCACTTTCTTGTCGGCCTCGGTGCGGCCCGACAACGTCAGCTTGCGCGCGTGCGGCGTCAGGCTGGCATCGATCACAGCAACACGAAACGGCTTCGGGTCGTTCTTCTGCGCCTGAATTGCAGCACGGCTTTCCGCTGTCTCGTGCGGAAAGAGATGCCCGGACGCAACCCAGCCGACAGCCGCGACCACAAGGCCGACAGCAAAAAGACGGCTACCCTTCATGACTCCCTCCCGGACTCTGCTTCGCGGCCCGAATTCCGGCCCTTCCCGCGATCGAGCAGCATGTATTTGGTGATATCGAAAAACATCGGCAGAACGGCTTCTGCATCGAATTGCGGATCGGTCGCACGGCGCCACCAGACACCGTCGACGATGATCATCAGCATCTCGATGATCGCGCCGATATCGGCATCGCGCGCGATGTCGCCCCGCTCCTGGGCGCTGCGCAGCATCGTCACCAGACGCTCGCGGACCTCGACATTGAACTCACTCATGATGTTCGAGATCGCCGGATTGCGGCGGCTCTCCGCCATGATCTCGACGCACAGTCCGACATCGTCCATCGTGCGCTCAACGAAATGGTGACGCGCCAACGACTCGAAGGTGGCAAAAAAGTCCGTCGTGAATTGCGCGTCGGCGAGTTGCGCTCCGACGTCGGCGCGATCGAGTTCGGTCAGGGCGGCAATGATCGCTTCCTTCGACGGGAAATAGCGATAGAGATTGCCCGGACTCATTCCGGCTTCCGCGCAGATCTCCTGCATCGACGTCTGGTGGAAGCCGCTCCGGACGAAGCAGCGCCTGGCAGCGTCGAGGATCTCCGAGCGACGATCGGAATGCAGTTGAGCGTTGGCGTGGCGCAAGGCGTCCCCCTTCCGGGCACAATTCCGCAATGCAGCATAAAGAGAATGAATGTTCGCTCTGCTACTGGGGAGCAATTGCGGCGGCAATACGTCGCGACGCGCC
>JAEYVN010000060.1 GCA_023431725.1 Pseudomonadota bacterium | reverse complement strand
TCGCCATCCTGAAAGTAGCTCCGATGTCCATCTCCCTGTATCAGGCGTCCGTCCCGGTCTTCGTGCGCGGGCTCACCACCATGTCCAAAGTGCTGCGCAAGGGCGAAGAGCATGCAAGGGCTGCCGGTGCCGACCCGGCATCGCTGGTGGAGGCGCGGCTCGCGCCCGATATGCTGACCCTGGCCGGTCAGGTGCAGCGCGCCAGCGACACCTCGAAGCTGGCCATCGAGCGGATCTCCGGCACGCCGTCGCCGAAGATGGACGACACCGAAACGACCTTCGCGGAGCTATATGCGCGTATCGACAAGACGATCGCCTATATCGACAGCTTCAAGGCAGGACAGTTCGACGGCCTGGACGACAAGACGATCGAGCTGAAGCTGCGCGACTTCACGCCGACATTCAGCGCCAGCACCTATCTCTTCACCTTCGCGCTGCCGAACTTCTTCTTTCACGTCACCACCGCCTACGACATCCTGCGGCACAAGGGCGTGCCTCTCAGCAAGATGGATTACCTGCGGCTGAAGGACGAACGCTGACAGCTCCGGAAAACAAAAAGGGCGGATGAAACATCCGCCCTTTGCATGTCGAACAACAGACGCTCGCAATAGAACGCGGTCTCTTACCAGTAATAACCGACCGGACGGCGCCAGCCGTAGCCGTAAGCCGGAGCGAAGCGCGGACCGCCCCAATAACCGACATAGCGCGGCGTGTTGTAATAGGTCCGGTAATAGGGCCGATAGTAAGCCGCCGGATAATAGCTGCCGTAATAGGCCGGCCGATAATAGGCGCCGCCATAATACGGGTTGCCGTAGCCGCCGTATCCATAGCCATATCCGTAACCGCCATAGCCGGCATTGGCGAAGGCCGCACCGGCAATGGCACCGGCGGCAAAACCGGCACCGGCCCAGCAACCATAGCAGCGCGCCTGCGCGCTCGTCGGCGCGGCAATGGACGCCGCTCCGATCGTGGCAGCAGCCGCTGCAATCATCAAAGCTTTGCGCATGAAGTTCTCCTACGCATGATCACTTGAAAGTGGACAAACAAAAGGAGCACGTTTCTGGGCGGCTCCCTTGAACGAAGATTACCACCTTCCAGGCCACCGGACCGTTACCGGCCATCACGCTTTGCTGAACATGCATAATGAGACGCATTACGCGAATGCGCTCATTTGATACGAGCCGTTACCACATTGGAAAGAAATGGCCGGCCGCCGCCGGACAAGCGCGTCACTCGCCCGCGCTTTTGCTCCGCATGTCTTCAAGGCGGGCGGCGACAATCATCACCAGCACGATGAAGAACATCAGCAGCAGCCCGACGACGAGTTGCACGGCGCTGAAATTCGGCGCGTCCTTCGCCACGAACCAGCCGGCGATCACACCGGACGGAATGAATATCAGTCGTACCAGCCAGCCGACCACGGCATCGCCTCCCTCAACGCAGCGTCATCTTACATGATTTAGCACGTCGCGACGCGCGACACCGTGCGAAAGATCAACGAAGGTGGAAGGCCGTCACGAAAAATTGCGCGACATCCGGTGCCGCCGGCCATGGCTTCAGCGCGCCGGCGTTCCGGAACGATCGAATTTGTGCAGCGTTGTGCCCTCGCCCGCTCCAACATGTGAGGACGCCATGAAGCGCATCGCCCTATTCGCCGCCGCCGCGTCGCTGGCCATGGTCGGCGCCGCGCAGGCGCAAACCATTGCGACGGCCAACACCAGCGTGAACATCCGTTCCGGTCCCGGACCGGAACATCCGGTCATCGGCAGCATCGGCGCCAATCGCCGCGCCACGATCATTGGCTGCGTCGAGGGCAGCATGTGGTGCCAGGTGAACTTCCGTGGCCTTCAGGGCTGGGCCTATTCGCAATATATGACGCTCAATCCCGGCACCGCCCGCGAGATCGTGGTGACGGAACGAGCGCCGCTGGTCACCAGCATGGTGCCGACCGTGACCTACAGCGCGCCGGCCTATCGTAACGCCTATGCCTATGGCGGACCTGTTTACGGCACGACAACTTACCGCAGCCCGGCTTACGGCAACCCGACTTATGGCGGGACAACCTACAGCTCGCCGACTTATGCAGCGCCGACCTATGCCGCGCCGACTTACGCTGCGCCGACTTACGCTGCGCCAGTGGCCACCTACAGCCCGCCCGTCGTCAGCACGATCGATTCAGCGCGCGGCGCCTATGCGATGGCGCCGGCCGCCACCAGCATCACGGTGACCCCGCCACCGGCTGTCGGCAGCTATGTCGTCAACAATCCGCTGACCCCGGTCACATGGCCCGGCCAGGCCGTTGTCGGCGCCGCGCTGCCGCGCACCGTCGAACTCCAGCCCGTGCCCAATTACAGATACCAGTATGTCTACGTGAACGATCAGCCGGTGCTGGTCGATCCGATAACGCTACGCATTGTCTACGTCTTCCCTTAGCCGGTCTTCCTACGCCCCTTAAGGGGTCAGCGCAGTGCTGGCCCTTTTTTATTGTCCGCATTCCTCCGGTTGTCTTCCACATCTCACCACACCGAGGATGGAAAATTTATCGAGTTTTAATCGTTGTCTCGTAAAACTGTCCGCGTACTGACACGGACATCGCCGCGCTCTTTTGCAATCCAGGCGCCGGGCGTCCGCGCAATCATCACAGCACTGCCGTTCACGAAAGCATGCCCTTCAGAAGGAATTGCTGGCATGGGTGAAGAACGTCGCATCATTCCCCGTTATCGGACCGACCGCTCGGCGCAGATTACACTGGAAGACAAGAGCCGGATCGATTGCCGGATCTTCGACCTGTCAACCGGTGGCGCCGGTCTCAACAGCCTCCCCACGACGCGATTGCCGGAGCGTTTCATTCTCACCATCGAACGACTTGGCGTTCGGCACAAATGCCGCGTCGCGTGGCGGTCAAAGGACCGCATCGGCGTCGAGTTTCTGTGAAGTGGGGCATGAACATGGTTCAATGGACGGAAGAGCCAATCCGAAGCAAGGCGCCCCAGCGCAGCAATGATGCGAACGCATCCGAGCCATTTCCGGTCCAGCGCAAGGCGAAGACGTCGCGCAAAAGCGCGCGCGGAACGCTATACATCATGGTGTTGGTCATGGTCTGCGCCATGATCCCGGCCGGCTATTACTTCTTCACGCAGCCGAGTGCGCCCCTCAAGGTCGCAGGACGCGATCAGACCGACCGTGATCTCACCACCGGTCGCATCGTTATCTCCGATCCATCCGGGTGCCGTGAGCGCGGTTTCAACAACCAGAGCGGCTACTCGATCGAGCGCGGCACCATCCAGTGCACGGCGCTGCTGCCGCGTGGACAGGGATTGCCCGAGCGGCTCGATACCATCCGCAAGTCATTCGCGCCGCAATAG
The DNA here is from genome assembly GCA_023431725.1 of Pseudomonadota bacterium. Taxonomy (GTDB): domain Bacteria; phylum Pseudomonadota; class Alphaproteobacteria; order Rhizobiales; family Xanthobacteraceae; genus Pseudorhodoplanes. The sequence goes on along the minus strand of JAEYVN010000060.1, from coordinate 2,564 downwards.
CCTTCATGATGAATGGCCCGGCGTGACACCGGGCCATTCAAACGCTCGCCTATACTTGCTTACCAGCGGCGCCAGCGCGGGCCGTAGCCGTAATAGCCATAATAGCGCGGCCGCGGCGCGTAATAGGGCCGATAGCCGCCGTAATAGCCATACGGCCGGTAGTAACGGTTTGGCCGCCACACGCAGTTGCCATAGGGACCACAGACCCAGCGCACCGTCTGCACGCCGGTATCAGCCTTTGCTGCATTGGCATCGGCGCCGAGCTGCCCGACCGGCATCGCTGCCGCTGCGCCGGTCGACGCGACAATGCCGATGACGGCAGCGCCGACCATATTTCGAATGAAGTTCACCATGAGAGTCCATCTCCTGAGCAATCGAGATGGCTGAAATTCTTTCGATGAATTTTCACCGGATTGCGGCAAAGAAAATGATTTGACGCATGGACAAAGAATTTATTGCATGCATCGATAAACATCCGTTCAACGAACGCAACGCAGCATCGCGTTATGTGTCAATTCATGATCGAATGTGATCATCATGCTGCAATTCTGGCTGATGGTTCATCTTATTACTGCGGCGCGGCGCGCCTCATTCGATGACATTCCCTCCGCCGCCGCGAATTCATTGTTGCGATTCGGATTCCAGGCTTGAATGTTTTCATTGCGGGATCAGTCATGCACGACACACCGAAACTGTCTTTCCGCTATCGCCTTGAGCAACAAAAGCCTCGCATCGGACCGGGCGGCATCACCCGCGGCGCGTCGGTGAAGGAATTTCCCGCCAGCGTGGGCATCGCCGGCGTGTCGATGCGCCTTGCGCCCGGCGCAATGCGCGAGATGCACTGGCACGCCAATGCCGCTGAATGGGCTTATGTCGTCTCAGGCCATTGCCGCACGACCATTCTGCATCCGGAAGGATCCGGCATGCCGACGAAAAGCGAGATCGATACGTTCGGCCCGGGCGACGTCTGGTATTTCCCGCGCGGCTGGGGGCATTCGATCCAGGGTATCGGCCCGGACGAGTGTCATTTCATTCTCATCTTCGACAACGGCGACTTCTCCGAAGACCACACCTTCAGCGTGACCGACTGGGTCTCGCGCACGCCGGCACCGGTCGTGGCGCAAAGCCTCGGCCTGTCGGAAGCGGAGGTCGCGAAACTGCCGAAGGGCGAAGTCTATTTTGCCAAGGGTCCGGTGCCGGACGACCGCTCCTTCATCAGCGCCGACCGGCCTGATCCGGAGCTGACATCCACGCATCGCTATCCGCTCGGCGCGCAGCAGCCGCGCCGTGTGCCGGGCGGCGGCACGCAGAAGACCGTGTCTGTGAACGAATTTCCGATCTCGAAGACCATGGCGGGGTCGGTGCTGGAGATCGAGCCCGGCGCGATGCGCGATCTGCACTGGCACCCGCATGCCGACGAGTGGCAATATTATCTTCAAGGCTCGGCCGAGATGGCGGTCTTTCTCGCCGAAGGCCAGGTCGTGACGGAAGAATTCGATGCCGGTGACGTTGGCTATGCCCCGATGGGTGCGGGGCATTACATCAAGAACACCGGCACCGGCCCGCTCCGCGTGCTGATCGGCTTCAACCACGGCAATTATCAGTCGAACGACCTGTCGGCGTGGATCGCTACCAACCCGATCGACGTGCTGACAACCAACTTCGGCGTGCCGAGAGAGCTCGCGGAGAAATTCCCGCACGAGAAGCAATTCTTCGTGCCGGGGAAGCAGAAATAAAGATCGAATACCCCGATGCGTTGCGCCCGTAACACGGCGCGCAACGCATGACCTCAATGCACGCCGTCACTTACTGCGCATAGACCGGCGCGACATCCATATAGATGCGCAGCGATTTCACGAGTTCGCCCTGCCGTTCCAGAACGGTGACGGCAGGAACGGTGACGATATTGCCGTCCTTGCGCGTGTAGTCGATCTTCGCCTCCATCACCGTCACGCCGTTGCCTTCGACGACATTGGTGATGTTGTGCTTGATGCCGTCGATGGTGGAGAAGAAGAAGCCGAAACCCTCCTTCGCGGCCTCGCGTCCGTTCATGGTCGGGTTATTGCCGACGATAACTTCGACATCCGGCGCAAGCCCGGCCGCAAAGGCATCGAGATTCATCCTGTCGATGTCGGCATAGAGATCGGAAAACCAGTATTTCACGGCCAGCCTCCCTCACTTGGCATATTGGGGATCGGCGACCATCTGCCGGATCGCACCGAGCGTCGCATCGACGGCCTTGAGATAATCCCGCTCCATCACCGCGCGGAATTCCTTCTCCTTGTCGCTGTCGGACGGCGCATCCACCATCTGCAAGGCGAAGCTGAAGCGCAGGCGCAGGTCGTCGTCGTCGCCCAGAACCTCATTGACGATCATGCCATCGACGTTGCCGGATTCCCGCACGAACACGACCTTCTCTTCCGGATAGAAGGTGATGCGCTCGCGCGCATCCTCGCCCCGGAACACAATGTCGCGCACGAGCCCGTTGTCGGAGCGTGCGACGACATCGCATTTCGCCATGCCGGGCACGAACGGCAATGCGTTCTCGGCCTTCATCACGAGGC
>JAEYVN010000037.1 GCA_023431725.1 Pseudomonadota bacterium | reverse complement strand
GTCGCATCATCGACGCGCTGGCCAGTTCGCAAAAGCAGGGCAACACATTGACGTTCGACTCCCTGCTCCCGCTGCTAGGCGCCTGGGCCGCATTCGGTCTTTTTACCATTTTATGCGGCGTCTTTATTGCCCTGCATGCCGATCGGCTCTCTCATCGGCGCCGGCAGGCTGTCCTGACGGACTATTTCGAGCATGTCATGCAATTGCCGCTCGCCTATCACGGCGGCTCGCATTCCGGCCGGCTCATGAAGGTGATGCTGACGGGCACCGATTCGCTGTGGGGCCTGTGGTTGTCCTTCTTCCGCGAAAACTTCGCAGCCCTGATCTCGCTCATTATTCTGCTACCGCTGTCGCTTTTCCTGAACTGGCGGCTAGCAAGCTTGCTGATTGTCCTGTGCGTGCTGTTCGCCGCACTCACCGGTTTTGTCCTGCACAAGACCAGCGAGTTGCAGTCCTCCGTCGAGAAATATTATTCCGACCTGGCCGAGCGAGCATCGGACGCGCTCGGCAATGTGGCGCTGGTGCAAAGCTTCGCCCGCGTCGAAGCGGAGGTCATGGGTCTGCGCATGGTGGTCGAACGGCTGCTGGGCGCTCAGATGCCGGTTCTGTCCTGGTGGGCGGTCATGACCGTGCTGACCCGGGCCTCGACCACCATCACCCTCCTGTCGATCTTCCTGGTGGGAACCTGGCTGTTCTTCCACAACCTCACCACCATCGGTGAGATCGTGATGTTCATGAGCTTTGCCACCATGCTGGTGGCCAAGCTCGAGCAGGTCGCGGGCTTCGTCAACAGTGTCTTCATGGTGGCGCCACGGCTGCGGGAGTTCTTCGACGTCCTCGATACGACACCATCGGTGCGCGACGCACCGAATGCGATCGATCCGGGCCGTCTCACCGGCGACGTTCGGTTCGACGACGTCTCCTTCTCCTATGACGGCAAACGGCCGGCCATTGCCGACCTGAGTTTCCATACCAAGCCCGGCGAAGTCATCGCTCTGGTCGGCCCGACCGGCGCCGGCAAAACCACCGCGCTCGCGCTTCTGCATCGCGCCTTCGATCCACAATCGGGCCGGATCACGATCGACGGCGTCGATCTGAAAGCAATGAAGCTCTCTGCGCTTCGGAAGAATATCGGCGTCGTGTTCCAGGAGGTGCTGCTGTTCAACCGGTCGATCCGCGACAATCTGCTGGCCGGCAAGTCCGATGCAACCGATGCAGAATTGTATGAAGCCTTGCGACGCGCCCAGGCGCTTGAATTCGTCGAGCGCAACCCGGAAAAATTGAACGCCATTGTCGGCGAGCGTGGACGTTTCCTGTCCGGCGGCGAACGTCAGCGCCTGTCGATCGCGCGCGCCCTGCTGAAGGATCCGCCGATCCTCATCCTCGACGAGGCCACCTCGGCTCTGGACGCCACGACCGAAGCGAAAGTGCAGGCTGCCCTCGACGAGGTCATGAAGGACCGCACCACTTTCGTCATCGCGCACCGGCTGGCCACGATTCGCAATGCCACGCGCATCATGGTGTTCCGCGACGGCCGCGTCGTCGAGGCGGGCAGTTTCGACGCACTCGTGGCCCAGAATGGAGCCTTCGCCGAACTGGCCAGGTCACAATTTCTTGTCAGCCCGACGACACCCAGAACCGAGGAAAATGCCGCCGAATAGAAGATGCGCGCACACGCCCGGCAAGCCCGGCCGCGAATGAAATCGGCAGTCGAATTTTGGTCGCTTTCTTGGGGAATGTTCAGGTCCGTGTCGCAAAATCACACGGGGGCCGGACTTCCACTTTGCGTTTCCGGACCCGATCAGCGTAAATTGAACCCTGTTCCAGCCACCGGCAGCGCGATAGGCCGACACCAGCAACCGGACCGCATAACGTGACTATTGCAGCCTCGGCCCTCATCTCTGCTCGCGTCAGATTCGCCGTGGCAACAACCCTGATCCTGGGCTCCCTGGCCGTCGCGTCAGCTGAGCGCGCCGGTGCCGAAGCGATGTTGCTGATCGACGCCGACAGCGGTCGCGTGTTGCATGCCGAGAATGCGACGCAGCCCTGGTATCCGGCCTCCGTCACCAAGGTGATGACGGCTTATGTCACGCTGAAAGCCGTCAAGGCCGGCCGCATTTCACTCGACACGCTGTTCACCGTCTCGCCGGACGCCGCAGCGCAGGCTCCCAGCAAAATGGGGTTCAAGGTCGGCTCTCAGGTGACCGTCGATAATGCCTTGAAGATGCTGATGGTGAAATCGGCAAACGACATTGCTGTCGTGCTCGCTGAAGGCGTCTCCGGCTCGGTTCCGGCTTTCGCCGAAGAGATGAACCGGGCCGCGGCGCGACTGGGCATGACACAGACGAGCTACGTCAATCCGAACGGCTTGCCAGCTGACGAACAGATCACGTCGGCGCGCGATCAGGCGATCCTCGCCCGCGCCGTCTATCGCGAACTGCCGGAATACGAACTGTATTGGCGCGTCTCCGCCATCAAGCTCGGACGGCGGGTCATGCGCAACCATAACACGCTGCTCGACCGCTATCCCGGCACCGACGGCATGAAGACCGGCTTCATCTGCGCGTCCGGCTTCAATGTTGTCGTTTCGGCCAAACGCAACAACCGGCGGCTGATCGCGGTCGTGTTCGGTTCGCCGTCGGGTGGCGTCCGGGCCGTGAAGACGGCCCAGATGCTGGAGCGCGGCTTCCAGAGCGGCGGCTTCTCGTGGCTGACGCCCAACTCCGGCACTGTCGAGACACTCAAAGCCATCGACGCGCCGCCACCAAATCTGCGCGAGGAGATTTGCGGCAAGAAGCGCAAACGCCCAGCCGCGGAATCCGAAGATCTGGACGAGGATGAGCATACGCAGGCGGCTTTGCCGCCTGGCATGGATCCGAGCTCGCCGCAGGCCGTCATGCTGTCGAGCCTGCGCACGGCAAACACCAAACCGTCCGCCCTGATCGGTCCGCTGGTGCCGTCCATGGAACCGATCGAGGTATTCCTTGGGGCGACCAAGGGATCGGTTCCAGACACCCGGGTTGCGAGCCCGAAGGCAAAGAAAACGAAGAGCACTCCGAAGACCGCGGCAACGTCTCCTGACAAGCCGACCGCACCGGTAGCAACGACGTCAGCACCCGCGCCAACGGAAAAGCCAAAGCCAAAACTGGCAACGCCGGCCTCGCCGCCGGCCGGCGGCTTCACACCGGCCGGAACCGCCAAGCCTGCGTCCAAGCCTGCACCAAAGGAGGCCGCGGCGGCACCCGCGCCGAAGAAGAAGGAGACGAAATCGGTCGCCTTCCCCGAACCGATAGGGTCGCCCA
>JAEYVN010000021.1 GCA_023431725.1 Pseudomonadota bacterium | reverse complement strand
GGATAAACCGAATCCACCGCCTTGATCTCGACCAGTGCATTCCTCTGATCAACCGTGCGGGCCATCGCGCGCAGGGTGGCGGCAGTCGAAACCCGGCCGCCCTTGTCCAGAAACGCGCGCTCTTCGGCGCTCGCCTCGCGATGAATGAGCGAGAACGAGACATCGCCGCCGAGAATGGTGCGCCCTTCGCGCGCAAGGCCGCCGGCGAGGCTTTCGGCAAAGGACCCGACGCCGGCAATCGCCATCACGCCGAGGGCAATACAGAAAATCAGAACGTAGAATCCGCGCAGACCGCCACGCAATTCGCGCAGGGCAAAGCGGAGCGGCACCGACCAGGCATTCGCGCGGGCCGGAGGCGAGGCGGGGCTCATGCGCGCGCGGCCTCACGGATCGCGTTTCCGGTGGCTTCTTCGCTTTCGATCCGCCCCGAGCGCAGACGCACGACACGCGCACAACGCCGTGCAAGAGATGGGTCATGTGTGACGAGGATCAGCGTCATGCCGCGGTCGACATGGCCCTTGAACAAAAGTTCGACCACACCCTGGCCGGTCTTTTCATCGAGATTGCCGGTCGGCTCATCGGCGACAAGGATTGCCGGATTGGGAGCCAGGGCGCGCGCCAGCGCGACGCGCTGCTGCTCGCCGCCCGACAATTGCGCCGGGTAATGCGAAAGCCGTTCCTTGAGGCCGACCTCGGCCAGTTCCTTTGCGGCACGCTCATGCGCGTCCGGGACGCCGGCCAGCTCAAGCGGGACCGCGACGTTTTCGAGTGCGGTCATGGTCGGAATGAGATGGAAGGACTGGAAGACGATGCCGACGTTGCGGCCGCGGAAACGCGCGAGCGCATCCTCGTCGAGCTTGGTCAGGTCCTCGCCGGCGACTACGATCGATCCGGTGTCGGTTCGTTCAAGGCCGGCCAGCACCATCAGCAGCGTCGATTTGCCCGATCCGGATGGGCCAACGAGTCCTATTGCCTCGCCGCGGCCAATCGCCAGATTGATGTCCTTGAGAATATGGACCCGGGCAGCACCCTGCCCGAGCGAAAGATTGACCCCCGATAAGGTGACAGCGGGGCCGGTGGCTGGAGATGATGTCTGCATGCAAGGGTTCGGGTGGCAGGGCGGTGTGGCAAATTCGCGTCGCAATCCGCGGTTTGGCCGGCGGCAGTCATATGGGGCGGCAAAAGGCTTAATCCATAGCGTTCAGCTTTTTGCGACCACGCTGCTCGTTTTTGCCGCAGTTCTTGCCTCTGTCCCGGTGATGGCGCAAAGCGCCTCTCAGGCGGCGCCTCTCAAAATCGTCGCTTTCGGCGATTCGCTCACCGCCGGTTACGGGCTGCCGGCGCAGGATGCCTTCCCCGCCAAGCTCGAGCGCGTGCTGAGGACCAAGGGCGTTAATGCCGCGATCGAGAATGCGGGTGTCTCGGGCGATACGGCATCCGGTGGTCTATCGCGGGTCGACTGGTCGATTCCGGATGACACCGATGCCGTGATCCTCGAACTCGGTGCCAACGACATGCTGCGCGGCATCGATCCGAAGCTGACGCGCGAGGCTCTCGATTCCATCCTCGCGAAACTTAAGGAGCGCAATATCGTTGTGCTTCTATGCGGCATGCGCGCCGCGCCCAATCTCGGCAGTGAATACGCGCGCGCGTTCGAATCGATCTTTGAAGATCTGGCACGAAAGTATGACAGTGTCTTCTATCCATTCTTCCTTGATGGAGTCACTACGCAAACGAAATTCGTTATGCGTGACGGCTTGCATCCGAATGCCGCTGGGGTCGACGTCATCGTCGCCGGCATCCTTCCAAAAGTGGAGGAATTGATCGCGCGTATAGGCAACAAAGGTCGAAGTTGAATGAGGCGTAAGGCCACTTGCGCAAGCCGGAAGAATCCATTCAACTGTGAATGCGCCGACTGAATCGTCATGCAATTGTCACGTCCGGAAGGACGGGCATGCAAACTGGGAGGTCCTCGATGCCGCGTCTTTTCACCGCGATCGAGATTCCCGCAAGCGTCGCGCAGACGCTGACTTTCCTGCGCGGCGGATTGCCGGGCGCACGCTGGATCGATGCCGAGAATTATCATCTGACGCTACGCTTCATCGGCGATGTCGATGCAACCGTTGCGCAGGATGTTTTGTCTGTGCTGGATCGCGTCAGTCGCGCGCCGTTTGAATTGCGGCTTGAAGGCGTATCGTCCTTCGGCGGCAAGAGGCCGCGCGCGATTGTTGCCAATGTTGCGCCATCGTCATCGTTGATGGAATTGCAGGCCGAACTCGAGCGACTGATGCAGCGTGTCGGTCTCGCCCCCGAGGGTCGCAAATATACGCCGCATGTCACGCTCGCTCGCTTGCGTGACTCATCGAACTGGCAAGTGGCTGACTATCTCAGTGAGCGCAGTTCGTTTCGTTCGGCGACCTTCCAGGTCGAACGCTTCGTGCTCTATTCGTCCCGCGCGTCGGTTGGCGGCGGCCCTTACGTGATTGAAGAAGCTTATCCGCTGCAGGCGTTTCAGGCGAAGCGGGCCATCTAACCTCTGTCCGCTCATTCCCGCGAAAGCGGAAATCCGGTAACTTGTTCTGGGTCCCCGCTTTCGCGGGGACGAACGGATAGATGAGATGCTTAGGCGAACCGCGCCATCTGAGTGCGGATCGTTTGTGGCGTGCCGGTCATGCCGACGAAGTCGAGTTTGCTCAGGCCGTGCTTCGCGGCTTCATCCTGCGCGCGAGCCATCATCGCATCGGTCAGTTCATTCGATTGATAATCGGATTCGGCAATCAGCGTCGCCTGGCCGCGGCGGCCGTCACGATCCGGGACGATTTCGATGCTGGCGCGCATGCGGCCATTGTCATAAGCGCCGATCAAGATTGCCTGTGCTGAGAGGAGTCGCAGGCAATGCGCGTCTACAGCGCGATCGTCATTGCCGACGGAAAAGAACAGGCAACGGTCGAGATAGTCGAGCCGCAAGAGATGCGCATGATGATCCTCGATACCGCCAGTACCGAGCAGCCGGATGTCGAAACCATTGCCGTTCATGTTCATCTCCCGATCGCACGCTGTTACTTGGGAGAAGGCTATGGCCGCAATCCGTACCGGACCGTTAATATTACGTGACTTTAAACAATCGTGATTGAGCATCGAGGATAGCGTTCGCGAAACCATGGCTATCCGAGATCAGTTCGCGCAGAACCGAGAGTGGGGTCGGATGAGGTGCTTCAACCTCGCCGATCACATCGCCGAAATCGAAGGTCAATTCGGCGGCAAATTTCCGGGCCAGGTTCTGCATGCGCCTGTTTTCGGCGAGGCAGGCCATGTGAAGATGCTTGATGCCGCGGTTACGCGCTGCGAGCAGGGTTCGCTCGAGCAACGCGGTGCCGACACCATGGCTCTGCCAGGGTGCTTCGACGCTCAAGGCGGCCTCGGCTTCCCTGGCAAACGGTTCACCGGCGGGACGCAATTCGGCAGCGCCACGCAGAACTCCATCCACGAAGAAGCCGTGCACGATCGAATCCGTCCAGGTTGAGCCTTCCACGTACCGCCGGATGCCGTCGTCCGAGATCCCGCCGCTGAAACGCCGGGCGCGACTTTCCGCGTCCAGTCGCAACAGATGATCGCAATGCGTGTGGATTTCGCCGATCCACAACTTGCGGATCAGGCCGCCACCGGGCAGCGGATCCAGAATATTCATTTCAGGCTCCTGACAGGTCGTCACGAACCCTCTTTGCCGCGTCTCCTCCCAGAGACCTGCGCCAGCGGTTTATTGCGGCGCACAATCGGTAAGTAATGCTGCGATGCAGCAAATTTAAGTCCGGGACAAGGCCAAAATTTTGGCGCTGCTGTCGTTAAACCTTTGTTACCCAACCATCTGCCGCCTTGCGGTATGTGCGCCGCGGCGGCTATGCCTCCGGCACTTCATTGTCGCCGGTTCAACCTTTTCGAATGATCAGCTCCATCCGCGACCGATATGCCGCGCTCCTGACCGAGGGGGCGATCACGCCCGATTTCGCCCAGGCTTCCGCGGTGGAAAAGCTCGCGGCGCTGAGCGAGCGTTTGTCGGAAAAGGGACGCGCGAAGAAATCATCGTCGCTGGGCTGGCTGTTCGGTAGCCGCAGCAAACAGGCGCCGGTGAAGGGCCTCTACATCTACGGCAAGGTTGGTCGTGGCAAGACCATGCTGATGGATCTGTTCTTCGACACCAGCGGTGTCGCGCGCAAGCGCCGGGTGCATTTCCACGAATTCATGTCGGAGGTGCATGAGCGCGTGCATGACTTCCGGCAGAAGGCCAAGAACGGCGAGATTGCCGACGAGGATGCAATCGCTTTGACGGCTGCAGCGATTGCCGATGAAGCCTCGCTGCTTTGCTTCGACGAATTCCATGTCACGGATATCGCTGACGCGATGATCCTCGGGCGCTTGTTCACGCAATTCTTCGAACGCGGCGTCACCGTCGTGGCGACATCCAACGTCGCGCCGGACGACCTCTACAAAGACGGCCTGAATCGCGCGCTTTTCCTGCCGGTCATCAAGCTTCTGAACGAGAAGATGGACGTCGTGCGGCTGGATGCCCGGGCCGATTTCCGTCTCGAGAAGATGGTCAAAGGCAAAGTCTGGTATGTGCCGGCCGACGGCGATGCCGAACGTGCGCTGGACGAGGCCTGGTCACGTCTCACCCTCGGGCGGAAGGCCGCGCCGATGGAGCTGACGGTCAAGGGTCACAAGCTGCACGTCCCAGCCGCGGCACAGGGTGCGGCGCGGTTTTCGTTTCAGGATTTGTGCGTGCTGCCGCTCGGATCGGCCGACTTTCTGCGCCTTGCGCATGAATTCCACACGATCATCATCGATCGCATCCCAGTCATGCGTTTCGGCCAACGCAACGAGGCCAAGCGCTTCATCATCCTGATCGATGCGCTGTACGACAATGCGGTGAAGCTGATGGCCTCGGCCGAAGCGCCCCCGCATGAACTCTATATCGCCGATCAGGGGCTCGAGCTGTTCGAATTCCAGCGCACCGTCTCGCGCCTGATCGAGATGGGGTCCCAGAGCTATCTCGCGCTTCCGCACGGTCCTCGCCGCGACGCCGACAGCGTCCGTTCCGGAAAAATCATCGAGACCTAGGCGGTTTGCCAAAAATGCTGCGCCCATGCTGCGCCTTTGCTGCGCAGCATTCGCAAAAATGCCGGACGGTTTTTGCAGTCGCACAGCAGCCCCGCTGCGCTGCAGCGGCGATTTTTCTTTTGTTGCAGTGCTTTAGGCTTGGCAACGGGTAAACCCGCTGGAATAATGTATTACACAAAGGGGAACGAACCATGAGACGTTTGCCCAACACGTGCTTGTCGCCAAACGCCGGACACGTTAACCCACGCCCGGCCGCGCTTTTGCGGCGTCCTCAGGCATAAAGGTTCATTCTCTCATGGCGCGTCCCAAGATTGCTTTGATCGGCTCAGGTCAGATCGGCGGTACGCTCGCCCACCTCATCGGATTGCGTGAGCTCGGCGACGTTGTGATGTTCGACATCGCGGAAGGCACTCCGCAGGGTAAATCGCTGGATATCGCCCAGTCGTCGCCCGTCGATGGATTCGACGCGCGCATGTCCGGCGCCAATTCCTACGAGGCGATCGAAGGCGCTTCGGTCTGCATCGTCACGGCCGGCGTGCCGCGCAAGCCCGGCATGAGCCGCGACGATCTTCTCGGCATCAACCTCAAGGTGATGGAGCAGGTCGGTTCGGGCATCAAGAAATATGCCCCGAACGCCTTCGTCATCTGCATCACCAACCCGCTCGACGCGATGGTCTGGGCGCTGCAGAAATATTCGGGTCTGCCGCGCAACATGGTGGTTGGCATGGCCGGCGTGCTCGATTCGGCGCGCTTCCGTTATTTCCTCGCCGACGAGTTCAATGTTTCCGTGGAAGACGTGACCGCCTTCGTGCTCGGTGGCCACGGCGACACCATGGTGCCGCTGACCCGCTACTCGACGGTGGCCGGCATTCCGCTGCCCGACCTCGTGAAGATGGGCTGGACCACGGACAAGCGCCTGGAAGACATCGTCATCCGTACCCGCAACGGCGGCGCCGAAATCGTCAACCTGCTGAAGACCGGTTCGGCCTTCTATGCGCCGGCCTCGTCGGCGATCGCGATGGCGGAAAGCTTCCTGAAGGACAAGAAGCGCGTACTGCCTTGCGCCTCCTACCTCAATGGCGAATACGGCGTGAAGGACATGTATGTCGGCGTGCCGGTCGTGATCGGTGCTAAGGGCGTCGAGCGCGTCGTTGAAATCGATCTGTCATCGGCCGAGCGTGAAATGTTCGACAAGTCGGCGGATTCGGTCACGCAGCTCGTCGATGCCTGCAAGAAGATCGCACCCGATCTGACGAAGTAAGTCGAAAGCAGCACCACCAAGAGTTTGGGGACATTGAATGAATATCCATGAGTATCAGGCCAAGGCGGTGCTGCACGACTTCGGCGTGCCAGTCCCGCGCGGTATTCCAGCCTTCACCGTCGAAGAGGCAGTGAGCGCTGCAAAGCAATTGCCCGGACCGGTCTGGGTGGTGAAGGCACAGATTCACGCCGGCGGCCGCGGTAAGGCCGGCGGCGTGAAAGTCGTCAAGTCGCATGACGACGTGAAGGCGGAAGCGACCCGCATCCTCGGTTCGACGCTGGTCACGCACCAGACCGGCCCGAAGGGCAAGCAGGTCAACCGCCTTTACATCGAAGACGGCTCGGCGATCGCCAAGGAATTCTATCTGTCGATGCTGGTCGATCGCGTCACCTCGCGGGTCGCGATCGTCGTCTCGACCGAAGGTGGCATGGATATCGAGGCGGTCGCGCATGACACGCCGGAAAAGATCCTGACCATTACGATCGATCCGGCCACCGGCATCATGCCGCACCACGTGCGTAACGTGTCGAAGGCCCTGGGCCTCGACGCCGATCTCACCAAGCAGATGGGTCCGTTGCTGACGAAACTCTACAAGGCATTCGTCGACAAGGACATGAGCATGCTCGAGATCAACCCGCTGGTTGTCACCAAGGACAACAAGCTGATCTGCCTCGACGCCAAGATCGATTTCGACGGCAATTCGCTGTACCGGCATCCAGACGTCTTCGCGCTGCGCGACGAGACCGAGGAAGACGAGAAGGAAATCGAGGCGTCGAAATACGATCTCAACTACATCGCGCTCGACGGTTCGATCGGCTGCATGGTCAATGGTGCCGGTCTCGCGATGGCGACGATGGACATCATCAAGCTCTATGGCGCCGAGCCGGCGAACTTCCTCGATGTCGGCGGCGGCGCGACCAAGGAAAAGGTCACCGCGGCGTTCAAGATCATCACCTCCGATCCGAAGGTGCAGGGCATCCTGATCAACATCTTCGGCGGCATCATGAAGTGCGACATCATCGCTGAAGGCGTGGTCGCGGCGGTGAAGGAAGTCGGCCTGAAAGTGCCGCTGGTCGTCCGTCTCGAAGGCACCAATGTCGATCTCGGCAAGAAGATCATCAAGGAATCGGGCCTGAACGTGCTTCCGGCCGACGACCTCGATGACGCAGCTCAGAAAATCGTCAAGGCAGTGAAAGGATAGACTCCCATGACATACGCCATTGCGATTGCAGTCGGGATACTCGGCGTCGTCGCAATGGTGGTTGGGGTCTTTGTCTATTTTCTTTTTCGCTGCGTGATGAGTGAGTTCGATACCGTGCTGAAAGTGCAATACGCCGAGCAGGACAAGGCCGATGTGGCGCCGCGGATCTGGAAAATATCCAATCCGCTCGTTCGCGACATTGTCCGTCGGCATCTCGTTGCAACGAAGGGCGTGCTGGCGATTGCGACAACACGCTGTGCCTTTCAGTCACGTCAGCGTCAGGGACTTGAAGCCGCCGTTGCCGGCGCGCTGCTGACGCTGAGCGCTTATTACACCCACAGCTGGCTGCCATTGATCTGGGGGCCGGCGTGATGCGCCGGCAATCGGAGTGGTCCTTGCCGCACACAGAATGTCTCTAACGACAAGATAGATCGGAAATCAGTATGTCCGTCCTTATCGACAAGAATACCAAGGTCATCTGCCAGGGGTTCACTGGCAAAAACGGCACCTTCCACTCCGAGCAGGCGATTGCCTATGGCACGAAGATGGTTGGCGGCACGTCGCCCGGCAAAGGCGGCACGACGCATCTCAATCTGCCGGTGTTCGACACCGTAGCGGAAGCCAAGTCCAAGACCGGCGCCGACGCCAGCGTGATCTATGTTCCGCCGCCCGGCGCGGCTGACGCGATCTGCGAAGCGATCGATGCGGAAATCCCGCTGATCGTCTGCATCACCGAAGGCATTCCGGTGATGGACATGGTCAAGGTGAAGCGCTCGCTGTCGGGCTCCAAGTCGCGGCTGATCGGCCCGAACTGCCCGGGCGTGATGACCGCCGGCGAATGCAAGATCGGCATCATGCCGGGCAACATCTTCAAGCCGGGCAAGGTCGGCATCGTGTCGCGCTCCGGCACGCTGACCTATGAAGCGGTGTTCCAGACCTCGCGCGAAGGCCTTGGCCAGACCACCGCGGTCGGCATCGGCGGCGACCCGGTGAAGGGCACCGAGTTCATCGACGTGCTGGAGATGTTCCTCGCCGACGACAAGACCGAAGCGATCATCATGATCGGCGAAATCGGCGGTTCCGCCGAAGAGGAAGCGGCCCAGTTCCTGAAGGACGAGGCACGCAGGGGTCGCAAGAAGCCGATGGTCGGCTTCATCGCCGGCCGCACGGCTCCTCCCGGACGCCGCATGGGCCATGCCGGCGCGATCATCTCGGGCGGCAAGGGTGACGCCGAATCCAAGATCGCGGCCATGGAAGAGGCTGGCATCCGGGTGTCCCCGTCACCCGCCCGCGTCGGCAAGACGCTGGTCGAGGTCCTGAAGGGCTGAACGACCCATAGCCAGGTTTGCAACGCCAATAGGCGCTCCGTTGGGGGCGCCTATTTTTTTAACCGGCGTCTGCTAGCCACTGACGGGCATCCCAGTACCGGCCAGCTGGTGCAGAACGATTGAATTACGATTCATTCTTTCGTCATCTAATCGTGGCCCAATTCGATCATTAGCTATAAAAGGACGCCGCCGGGGGATCGACTTCGATACTGCCCCGAAAGAGCCACTCTCGGGCGGTTCCAAAGCCAACGAAATTCAGGACGCCCCTTTAGGACGCCGTCAAGGACTACTCGCATGTCTCGCCAGGACGCGAACGCAGCTTTCGCTCTCACCTCGTTTCTCTATGGTGGCAACGCCGCCTATATCGATGACCTCTATGCCAGGTACGAAGCCGATCCCGCATCGGTCGATGCGCAGTGGCAATCGTTCTTCCAGAGCCTGAAAGACGATCCAGCGAGCGTCACCAAGAGCGCGAAGGGCGCTTCATGGAAGAAGCCGGGTTGGCCTCAGATCGGCAACGGTGAACTGATTGCTGCGCTCGATGGAAATTGGGCCGCAACCGAAAAAGTCATCGGCGACAAGATCAAGAGCAAGGCGCAAAAGAGCGGCGCCGAATTGTCGTCGACTGACGTGCTGCAGGCGACGCGCGATTCGCTACACGCATTGATGCTGATCCGCGCTTATCGTATCCGCGGTCATTTCCACGCCAAGCTCGATCCGCTGGAACTCGAGCCGGAGCGCGACGAAGCCGAACTCGATCCGAAATCCTATGGCTTCACCGAAGCCGACATGGATCGTAAAATCTTTCTCGACAACGTGCTGGGTCTCGAATTCGGCACCATGCGCGAGATCGTCGCGCTTCTGCGCCGCACCTATTGCCAGACGCTCGGCGTCGAATTCATGCACATTTCCGATCCGGTGCAGAAGGCCTGGATTCAGGAGCGCATCGAAGGCAAGGACAAGGAAATCGCCTTCACCCGCGAGGGTAAGCGCGCGATCCTGAACAAGCTCGTCGAAGCCGAAGGCTTCGAAAAATTCCTCGACGTCAAGTACACCGGCACCAAGCGTTTCGGCCTCGATGGTGGCGAATCGCTCATTCCCGCGCTCGAGCAGATCATCAAGCGCGGTGGCCAGCTTGGCGTGAAGGAAATCGTGTTCGGCATGGCGCATCGTGGCCGCCTGAACACGCTGACGCAGGTGATGGGCAAGCCGCACCGCGTGCTGTTCCACGAATTCAAGGGCGGCTCGGCGACGCCGGATGAAGTCGAAGGTTCCGGCGACGTGAAGTACCATCTCGGTGCGTCGAGCGATCGCGAGTTCGACGGCAACAAGGTGCATCTGTCGCTGACGCCGAACCCGTCGCATCTGGAAATCGTCGACCCTGTCGTGCTCGGCAAGGTGCGCGCGAAACAGGATCAGCTCGGTGCGACGCCGGAAGATCGTACGATGGCGCTGCCGCTGCTCATTCACGGCGACGCGGCCTTCGCCGGCCAGGGCGTGATTGCCGAATGCTTCGGTCTGTCGGAGCTGAAGGGCTATCGCACCGGCGGCTCGCTGCATTTCATCGTCAACAACCAGATCGGCTTCACCACCTATCCGCGCTACTCCCGCTCCTCGCCCTATCCGTCCGATGTGGCGAAGATGATCGAGGCGCTGATCTTCCATGTGAATGGCGACGATCCGGAAGCCGTGGTGTTCGCCGCCAAGGTCGCGGTCGAATACCGGCAGCGTTTCGCCAAGCCGGTGGTCATCGACATGTTCTGCTACCGTCGCTTCGGCCATAACGAAGGCGACGAGCCGGCCTTTACCCAGCCGTTGATGTACCAGAAGATCCGGTCGCATGCCTCGACGCTGGATATCTACGCCAAGAAGCTGATCAACGAAGGCGTCGTCACCGAGGGCGAAGTCGACAAGATGAAGGCCGACTGGCGTTCGCGCCTCGAAGCCGAATTCGAAGCCGGTCAGGGCTACAAGCCGAACAAGGCCGACTGGCTCGATGGCCGTTGGTCTGGCCTGAAGCCGGGCGTCGACATCGAAGATCCACGCCGTGGCAATACCGGCATCGACATCGATACGCTGAAGGAGATCGGCAAGAAGATCACGACCGTGCCGGCGGACTTCCAGGTTCACCGCACGATCAATCGCTTCCTCGACAATCGCCGCAAGGCGATCGAAACGGGCGAGGGCATCGATTGGGCGACCGCCGAAGCGCTGGCCTTCTGCACGTTGCTCGAAGAAGGCCATCCGGTGCGTCTGTCGGGCCAGGATTCGGAGCGCGGCACCTTCTCGCAGCGCCACTCGGTGCTGTTCGATCAGCGCACCGAAGAGCGTTACACGCCGTTCAATCATCTCGATGAGAAGCAGGCGCGTTACGAGGTGATGAACTCGATGCTCTCGGAAGAAGCCGTGCTCGGTTACGAATACGGCTATTCGACCACCGAGCCCAACGCGCTGACGCTGTGGGAAGCACAGTTCGGCGACTTCGCCAACGGCGCCCAGGTGGTGTTCGACCAGTTCATCTCCTCGGGCGAACGCAAGTGGCTGCGCATGTCCGGCCTCGTCTGCCTTCTCCCGCATGGTTATGAAGGTCAGGGTCCGGAGCATTCGTCGGCTCGTCTCGAACGCTTTCTTCAGATGTGCGCCGAAGACAACATGCAGGTCGCCAACTGCACGACGCCGGCCAACTACTTCCATATCCTGCGTCGCCAGCTGAAGCGCGAGATCAGAAAGCCGTTGATCCTGATGACGCCGAAGTCGCTGCTGCGACACAAGCGGGCGACGTCGCGGCTCGATGAGCTCGGAGCGGATACGACATTCCATCGTATCCTGTGGGACGATGCGCAGATCCTGAAGGACGAGAAGATCAAGCTGGTCGCCGACGACAAGATGCGACGCGTGATCCTGTGCTCGGGCAAGGTCTATTACGACCTGTACGAGGAGCGCGAGAAGCGCGGCATCGACGACATCTATCTCCTGCGCGTCGAGCAGCTTTATCCGTTCCCGACCAAGGCGCTGATGCATGAGCTGTCGCGCTTCAAGCAGGCCGAGATCGTCTGGTGTCAGGAAGAGCCGCGCAACATGGGCGCATGGTTCTTCGTCGACGTGTTCATCGAGTGGGTGCTGAACCAGATTCAGGCCAAGCACCGTCGTGCGCGTTACGCCGGGCGTCCGGCCGCCGCTTCCACCGCGGTCGGCCAGATGTCGAAGCATCTCGCGCAGCTCAAGCAATTCCTGGACGAGGCGCTGGGATAATTCTCTGCGGCTGTCATGCCCCGCGAAAAGCGGGGCATCCAGTCATCACAATTGAACAACCGATGGGCTGGATCATCCGCCTTCGCGGACGACGACATCGGAGTAAGACAAGCCTGCGATGGACAACAGACAATGACCGAAATCCGCGTTCCCACCCTTGGCGAATCCGTTAGCGAGGCCACCATCGGCAAGTGGTTCAAGAAGCCCGGCGATGCCGTCGCCGTTGACGAGCCGTTGGTCGAGCTTGAAACCGACAAGGTGACGATCGAAGTGCCGGCGCCCGCCGCTGGTGTGCTTGAGGCTATTGCCGTGCAGGATGGTGAAACCGTCGCCGTCGGCGCGCTGCTCGGTCAGATCAAGGAAGGCGCCGGCGCTGCAACCACGACCGGTGCGCCCGACAAGAAGCAAGGCACAACGGCGCCGATCAAGGCCGATGCCGAGGAAATCAAGCAGCGCCCGCAGGACAAGCAGGAAAGCCAGACGCCGAAGCCGTCGGGCGATGCACCGGTGGCGCCGTCCGTCCGCAAGCTCTCGGCCGAAACCGGCATCGATGCCTCGACCGTTCCGGGCAGCGGCAAGGATGGCCGGGTGACCAAGGGCGACATGCTGGCCGCGATCGAACGCGCTGCTTCGGCTCCGACGCCGGTTGCCGCCTCGGCGCCGGTCCAGGTGCGTGCACCCTCGCCGGCCGATGATGCCGCGCGCGAAGAGCGCGTGAAGATGACGCGCCTGCGTCAGACCATCGCGCGCCGTCTGAAGGATGCGCAGAACACGGCCGCCATGCTGACGACCTTCAACGAGGTCGACATGAAGGCGGTGATGGAATTGCGCAACCAGTACAAGGATGCGTTCGAGAAGAAGCATGGCACCAAGATGGGCTTCATGGGCTTCTTCGTGCGCGCCTGCGTGCAGGCCCTCAAAGACATCCCGGCGGTGAATGCCGAGATCGATGGCTCTGACCTCATCTACAAGAACTACTATCACATCGGCGTTGCCGTCGGCACCGAGAAGGGCCTCGTCGTCCCGGTGATCCGCGATTGCGATCAGAAGTCGCTGGCGCAGATCGAGAAGGACATCGCCGATGCCGGCAAGCGCGCACGCGATGGCCAGCTCAAGATCGAAGAGATGCAGGGCGGCACCTTCACCATCTCCAATGGCGGTGTGTACGGCTCGCTGATGTCCACGCCGATCCTGAATGCGCCGCAATCGGGCATTCTCGGCATGCACAAGATCCAGGAACGCCCGGTCGCCATCGGCGGCAAGGTCGAGATTCGTCCGATGATGTACCTCGCGCTGTCCTACGATCACCGCATCGTCGACGGCCGCGAAGCTGTGACCTTCCTCGTCCGCGTCAAGGACGTGCTGGAAGATCCGGCGAGGCTCGTTCTGGATCTTTGATATTTCGTCATCGCCGGGCCGGCGCGTAGCGCCGTGACCCGGTGATCTCGCTTAGGCAGGCACCGTGCACGCCTGATCGGTGGCCGGGTCAAGTCCG